>NZ_JBEOVG010000061.1:0-55946 GCF_040295345.1 Actinosynnema sp. NPDC002837 | reverse complement strand
CCAGCCCATCGTTCCTGTTGGGGTGGAGGTGCCCCCTTGACACGCGCGGTAGGGCGGAGCCAGGTCGGCGGGATGACACGAAGCCCTTCTGTTGGGAGAAGGGCGTGGCGGTGGACGAAGTGAGGGTGTGGCTGTTGGGAAAGGCGGGCGTGGCGGTGGGGTGGGCGTGGAGTTGGTGGGGTGGGGTAGTACCGCGTGTGGGGGAGGGTTGGTCCGATGTGGACGCATCCGGCCGAGTGGGGCGTGGGCCGAGCGGAGCAGGCTGGTGAGTTGTCTCAGAATTGTCATACAGGGCCGTTAACATCCCGCCCGTGGGAGCCAAGCTGGGCAGGATCGCGCGTCGGGCCATCGGCGCGGGCCGGCGGGAGTCGGCCAGTGTCAGCGCCGCCGCGTTAGGGTTGTTGTTGCTGGTCGGAGCCGCTCTCGGCGACGGCATCTCGCGCACGGCCGTCGAGGTTTCCGACGGGCTCACCTGGCTGAACGACGACCAGCGCGGCGAGGTCGTGCAGGTCAACCCCAGTTCCGGGAAGCCGCAGACGCGGTTGCAGGTCAGCGGGGCGGACGCGCAGTTGGAGATCGCGCAGTCCGACGACAAGCTGATCGTGCTCGACCGCCGCACCGGCCAGATCACCGTGATCGACCTGGCCACGTTGCTGTCCTCCGGTCGCAGGCAGGCGCCTCCCGGGCCGTCGGCGAAGGTGCTCATCGCGTCCGACCGGGTGTTCGTGGTCGACCGAGCGGCCGGTTCGGTGCACAACGCGGACCCCGTGACGTTGGCCGACATCGGCTCGCCGTGGCTTGCGGGGCAGCCGTTGGCGGACGTGGTCGCGGACGACGGTGGTGTGATCTGGGCCGTCGACCACGGTGGGAACCTGCACTCGTTGGAGTGGTCCGACGAAGACCTGAAGTTCTTGGAGCGGACCAACAAGGCGGTGTCGGGGGCCGGGCCGCGCACGGCGTTGGTGCCGCACGAGCGTGGCGTGACGTTGCTCGGGTTGGAGGGCGGCGTGGTGGTGCGCGACGGCACCGGCCGCGACCTCACCGCGAGCACGGCGTCGTTCACGGGCGAGGTGCTGGCCGCGCAGACGAGCCCGACGGGCCTGGTGCCGGCGTCGGTGCCGGACGCGTCGGTGGTCGTGCTGGTGAGCGGTGACGAGGTGGTCCGGGTGGACATGCGGCAGTTCGGCTGTCCCAAGCCCGGGCGGCCGGCGGTGTTCCGCGACCGGGTCTACGTGCCGTGCCTGGGTTCGGGCAAGGTCGTGGTGCTGGACCGGATGGGCAAGCGTGGCGCGGACGACGTGCGGACGGGCGGGTCGGGCGACCCGGCGCTGGTGTTCGACGACGGCAAGCTGTTCATCAACGCGCCGGGCGCCGATTCGGGTGTGATCGTGGACTCCGATGGCCGCACACGGGACGTGGTGATCCGCAGTCCCGAGCTGCCGGTGATGGACCCGGAGCGGTCGCCGATCCCGAGTGTGCCGAGCCCTCCGCCGCCGCGCCCGGAGCCGCCGGCTCGGGACAACCGGGGCAACGGCCAGAACACGCAGGGCCGGGAGACGACGGTCGCGCCGGTGACGACGACGACGCCGAGTGCCGGTGTGTCGGGTGCGGCGCCGGGGCGTCCGGCGGGTGTGACGGTGTCGCAGAGCAGCAACAACGGCACGTCGGTGATCGTGGCGGTGAGCTGGAGCGCGGTGCCGGACGGCGGTGAGCCGATCACGGGGTACGAGGTGACGGGGACCGGCGGGTTCTCGGGTGGTTCCCGGGAGACGCGGGTGGCGGGCACGTCGGCCGAGCTGGTGCTGCCGTGCGCGGGGTCGACGTTCTGCGCGAGCGGGAAGCTGGACGTGTCGGTGGCGGCCTACAACCGGTTCGGGGTGGGTGAGGCGGGCACGGCGTCGTGGACGATTCGGCCGGCGGCCGGGACGACGACTACTCAGGCTCCTGTGGTGACGACGACGACTCAGCCGCCGGTGGTCACCACGACGACCCAACCGCCCGTGGTTGTCACCACTACGACGACGACCACGCCGCCACCGCCGCCACCGTTGCCGACCGCGGGTGTCCAGGTGATCAGCACGGTCGGTGCGGGCAGTCACCAGTATGTGAAGAGGGTGACCACGGCGCCGCCGGCGGACTGGGCGAGCCACAGCGGCACGTGCGAGGTCGTCAACACGACGTATGGCAGCAGTGTGCCGATCGCGTGTTCCGGTGGTGTGGTGACGATCGACGTGGACCTCGGGTCGAACGTGCTCGTGGTGCGGGCGTACGGCGTGTCGGGCTCGGTGGACTCGAAGGCGTACAACGCGTTCGTGCAGGAACCGCCCCAGAACTGCGGCGGCGGGCGGATCTGCCGGCCGTTGAGCGTGCCCGAGTCGGACGAGAGCAACCAGTTGGTCGGCGGCGGGATCGGGTTGTTGGCGACGGCGTGGTTGTTGACCTTGCGCAACCGGCGGATGCGGCGCGACGAGTCGGAGCGATGAGGGGCGAGAAGTGACGAGTACGGCGGTGCCGGCGATCGGCGAGGACGAGATCGCGGCGTTCCGCGCCCTGCACGCGAGGCTCGGTGACGCGGTCGAGTCGGCGGTGCGGGGCAAGCGGGACGTGGTCGACCTCGTGCTGGTCGCGATGTTCGCCGGTGGGCACGTGCTGCTGGAGGACGTGCCGGGCACGGGCAAGACGACGTTGGCGCGGGCGGTGGCGGGGGCGTTGGGCGGTGTGTCGCGCCGGGTGCAGTTCACGCCCGACCTGCTGCCCTCGGACGTCACCGGCACGTCGGTGTACGACCCGCAGACCGGTGAGGTGCGGTTCCGGCCGGGGCCCGTGTTCGCGAACGTCGTGCTGGCGGACGAGATCAACCGCGCCGCCGCCAAGACGCAGTCGGCGCTGCTGGAGGTGATGGAGGAGCGGACGGTCACCGTGGACGGGGTGGCGCACGCGGTGCCGGCGCCGTTCCTGGTGGTGGCCACGCAGAACCCGATCGACCTGGACGGCACGTACCGGCTGCCCGAGGCGCAGTTGGACCGGTTCATGCTGCGCACGTCCATCGGCTACCCGTCGGTGGAGCACGAGATCGACGTGCTGCGGCCCGGGAGCGGCGCGGGGCAGGTGGGCGCGGTGCCGACGGTGACCAACCCGCACGTCGTCGCGGAGCAGGGGCGTCGGCTGGCGACGCTGCACGTGGCGGACCCGTTGTTGCGCTACATCAGCGACATCGGTGTCGCGTCGCGCGGGGACGGCCGGTTGCGGTTGGGTGCGAGCACGCGTGGTCTGCGTTCGCTGGTGCGGTGCGTGCAGGTGCACGCGGCGGCGCAGGGCAGGCACTTCGTGGTGCCGGGTGACGTGCAGGCGCTGACCGTGCCCGTGTTGGCGCACCGGTTGGTGCTGACCCGCGAGGCGCAGTTGGCGGGCACGACGACCGAGGAGGTCCTGGCCGACGTCCTGGCGGGCGTGGCGGTGCCGAGACCGGCCGCGCGATGACCAGGGTGCGGCTGACCGCGCGGGGGCTGGGCGCGGTGCTGTCGGGCGTGCCGTTGGCGGGTTTGGGGTTGTGGTGGCGTTATCCGGGTGTGGCGGGGTTGGGCATCGCGTTGCTGGTGCTCGTGGCGGCGGGTGTGGTGTCGGTGTTGTCGCGGGCCCAGGTCGCGCCGAAGCGGGTCGTGCGGCCGAGGACCGTGCAGCGGTTGGGCGTGTGCACGGGTGTGGTGGAGCTGACGGGCACGAGCCGGCGTTTCCCGGTGGTGTTCGACGCGACCGACGAGGTGGCGGGCGAGGCGGTGGCGGTGGACCTGCCGCTGCTCGCGCCGGGGCAGAAGGTGAAGGTGGAGTACCCGATCCCGACGCACGCGCGGGGTTTGCTGAAGGTCGGGCCGTTGACGTTGAGCCGTCGGGGGTTGGCCGGGTTGGCGCACGCCCGGACGGTGGTGGGTGACGTGGTGGAGGTCCGCGTGGTGCCGCGCGTGCTGCCGGTGCGCGGTCTGCCCGGTGGGGTGCGGCGTGGGCACGTCGGCGCCGACGAGCGGGTGGAGCGCGGTGGGACGGACCTGGTGGGGTTGAGGGAGTACGTGCCGGGTGACGACTTGCGGCGGCTGCACTGGGCGACGTCCGCGCGGACCGGGACGCTGATGATCCGGGAGGACGCCGATCCGGCTCGTCCGCACCTGGCGGTGGTGCTCGACGATCACGCGGACGGGTATGCGGAGGCCAAGGACCTCGAGGACGCCGTGGAGGTGGCGGCGTCGCTGGTGGCGGTGGCGATCGCCGAGGGGCATCCCGTGCGGCTGGTGTCGTCGTCGGGTGCGGTGGACGTGGAGTTGCCGCCGGGTGCGGTGGACGCGGACGCGTCGGTGGTGCTGGCGGCGTTGGCGGATCTGAAGGCGGCTGATCGTGGCGCGGTGGTGCGTTCGTTGCCGATCCGGGACTTGGACGTGGTGGCGGTGGTGTGCGGGGCGAAGGCCGAGCTGTCGGCGTTGATGCTGGAGGCGGGGCGGGCGTCGGTGGGGGTGGTGCTGGTGGTCGATCCGGAGGTGGTGCGGCCGATCTCGGCGGTCGGGTCGGTGTTGTTGCTGCGTGACGCGAAGGCAGAAGGGCTGTTGGACGCCTGGAACACGGCGGTGTCGCGGTGAGCGTGCAGCTGTCGCAGGTACCCGATCACCTCCCCACCCCACCTGGCGCGCCTATCCGACCTGCCCTGCCCGGCCGACCCTTGCCCGGCCGACCCTTGGAAGATCACCCGATAGCGTCATGGGCTCCGGGGATGAATGGAATCGCCGATTTTGTTGCCGGAAGTATGGAGGCGCGGCGCCCCGGCCTCGGGTGTGTCGGGGCGGTGGGCGCGTGAACGCGCGCGGGCCTGCGGATGACGGAGTGAGCGCCCACGGTGGAGGTGCGGATGACGGTCTGAGCCCCCGAGGTGCCCCGGGTGTGAGCGCCCGAGGCCCGAGCGCCGCCGGAGCAGGTGCGAGTGCCCCAGGTGCGAGTGCCGCCGGTGGAGGTGTGGGTGCTGCGGGTGGAGGTGCGGGTGCCGAGGGTGTGAGCGCCGACCGCGTGGGCAGCGCCGCTGGAGCAGGTGTGGGTGCCGCCGGAGTGGGCAGTGCGGCCCGAGGTGCGAGTGGCCGAGGCGTGAGCGCTGCTGGGGCGGGCAGTGCGGCGGCCGCGACCCGCGGTGTGGGCGGTGTCCGTGTGGGTAATGCCTGGGTGGGCAGTGCTCGGCTGGCTTGGGCGGCGCTGCTGGTCGTGGTGGCGGCGTTGCACCTCGGCTCGGGGTGGCAGGGGTTCACGGCTTCGCTGGTGTTCGCGGGCGCGGCCGTCGTGGCGTTCGCGTGCCTGCCCCTGTTGCGGTGGCGGCGGATGCCTTCGGGGTTGGTGGCGTTCTCGCTGGTCGTGTTGGCGTTGGTCGGCGGGTACTGGGTGGCGAAGGGCTCGGCGATCGACTCGACCGACCCGGTGCCCGTGCTGCTGGACCTGGTGCCGCGCCTGCTGACCGCCGCACGGCCCGCGCCCGCCACGCCCGAGCTGCTGGTGCCGGGCGCGTTGCTGGTGTTCGGGGTGTCGCTGGTCGTGGTGCTGGCGGTGGTGGGGCGGGGGCGGGCGTTGTTGGCGCCTGTGGTCGGCGCGGCGGTGCTCTACACGTGCGCGGCGCTGTTGACGGCCGGGCGGGCGGATCGGCACGGGGTGGTCGCGGTGGTGTTGATCGCGCTCGTGGCGGTCGGGTGGTTGGTGGTGGACCGGCTGGAGGCCGGTGGCCGGATGTTGCTCGGGTTGCCCGCCGTGCCGGTGGCGGTGGTCGCGGCGCTGGCGGTGTTCCTGCCGTCCGGTGAGGCGTTCGAGCCGCGTGAGCTGGTGGAGCCGCCGGTGGCCGATCTGGGGGTGGCGAGCCCGTTGCCGCAATTGGCGTCGTGGGCGAACCTGGGCGACACCGAGCTGTTCCGGGTGCGCGGTCCGGAACGGGCGGTGCGGTTGGTGGCGTTGTCGGACTACTCGGGCGCGGCGTGGCGGGCGGCGTCGTTGTACGGGCCGATCGGGGCCGTGGCGGAGCCGGACCTGCCGTCGGGTGCGCGGGTGGACGAGGCCGAGGTGGAGATCACCGTCGGCGAGCTGGGCGGTCGTTGGCTGCCGACGGTCGGTCGGCCGACGGCGGTGACGCTGGACGGCGCGATGGTCGACCCGGACTCGGGGTCCTTGGTGCTGCGCCACGAGTTGACGCCCGGTCTGTCGTACCGGGTGCGGGGCGTGGTGGACGTGCCCGACGACGCGGACCTGCTGGACGCCACCGTGCCGACGAACGCGGGCCGCTACCTGGAGCTGCCGGGGCTGCCGTACTCGTTGGCGGAGTACGCGCGGCAGATCGTGCAGAACGCCCGGTCGCCGTACGAGCGGGCGGTGGCCATCGAGCAGGTGGTGAAGCAGGGGCGGACGCCGGACGCGCAGGCGCCCGTCGGGTCGTCGTACGCGCGGCTGGAGCGGTTCCTGTTCGGCGGTCCCGGCGAGCCCGGCGCGAACGCGGGGACGGCCGAGCAGTTCGCGTCGGCGTTCGCGGTGCTGGCGCGGGCGGTGGGGCTGCCGACCCGGGTGGTCGTCGGCTTCCAGCCGGCGGACGGCGAGGAACGCGTGGTGCGCGGCAGCGACGCGACGGCGTGGCCCGAGGTGTACTTCGCCGGGTGGGGCTGGGTGCCGTTCGACCCGGTGTCGGGCGTGTCGTCGGGTGGGTCGAGCGCCGCGCAGAAGCGCGAGGTGCTCGACCGGTTGGCGTCCGTCACGGCCACGCCGACCAGCACGCCGCTGTCCGCGCCGCCGCCGTTGGTGACGCCGTCGAGCCCCGTCGCCGCGCAGGCGACGTCGGCCGGTTCGCAGCGGTGGATCGGGTACGCGGTGCTCGGCGGGGTGCCGGTGCTGATCCTGCTGGTGCTCGGGTTGGCACGGCTGGTGCGGCGCAACCGGCTGCGGGCCGAAGGCGCGACCGGCGCCTGGGCCTACGTGCTGGACGGGTTGTTGCTGGCCGGCCGGACACCGTCCCCGGATCGGACCGCGCCGGACATCGCGGCGGGTCTGGGGTCGGCGCCGGCGCTGGAGTTGGCCCGGTTGGCGGATTACGCGGCCTTCGCCCCGGACCCCGGTCGGCCCCGGGTCGGATACCCGGTGGCGGCGGGAGCGACGGCCGGTCAGCCCTTGGCGATGGGACCGACGGCCGGTCAGCCGGTGGCCACGGGAGCGGCGGCCGGTCACCCCGGGGAGATGGGACGCGAGGCGATGACGACGGGAGCCGCGGGGCGCGCTGGCGGGACGTCGGCGTGGTCGTTGGCGCGGCAGGTGCGCGGTGGGCTGCGGCGTGGGGTGCCTTGGTACCGCAGAATGTTCTGGGCGGTCGACCCGCGGCCCCTGCGGCGGCGTTAGCGGGCAGGCGTGGGCAGGGCGACTGCGGCGTTAGCGTGCGGCGTTAACGGTTGGGGCTGAGGTCTCAGCCGTTGGGCGGGTGCGGGGCGTCAGCCGTTGCGCACGGCGCACGTGCGGGCTGACGCGCCGCGTTGCGTGGCCGGGTCGTCGAGACCGATGGCGAGCACCTGGAAGCAGTACTGCGGCGCCTTCGGCTCCAAGCCCTCCAGCACGTGCGACGTCGCACCGGCCGCCACGGTCACCAGCGGCCGCGCCGCGGAGCCCGTCACGTCGACCACGACGAACTGCGCGTTGCCCTCGCTCGGATCCGTCCAGAACAGCTCGATCCGGTCACCGCCGTCCTCCAGCCGCTTGAGCACCGGCGTGAACCGCGGATCGCCGCCCTCGGGCAGGCTGGCGGTCGTGGTGGTCACCGCCGTCGTGGTGGTGGTCGTGGCCACCGTGGACGGCGGCGCGGCGGCCTGCTCCGACCGGCCGGGCAGGTTCAGCGCCACGCCGACCACCACTCCGGCGAACACCGCGCTCACCCCGGCCAGCTTCCACGACCGGCGCGGCCGGGACGGCGGCGGCTCCGGCAGTTCCACCAACGGCGGCGGTGGCGGCGGCACGGGTGGGCGGCGCTCGGCGTTGTGCCGGACGGTCAGGTCGGCCAGGTCCTCGGTCCACGTCCTCACCGGCTCGGGCGCGGCGACGACCGGTTCCGCCGCCGCCTCGACCACCGGCCTGGGACCGAAGTCCGGCAGCTCGGTCGGACCCTCCGGGTAGTGCTCCGGCACCTCCCGCCGCACCGCCGCCGTGTGCTCCGGGTCCACTGTGGACTGCGGCGTCCACGTCGGCACCGCCGCCAGCGCCGCGCGCACCGCCGCCGCGTCCGGGAACCGCTCCTCCCGCTCCTTGCGCAGGCACCGCAGGATGATCGCGACCAGCTCGGCGGGCACGTCCCGGCGCAGCAGCGACCTCGGCGGCGCCTCGCGCACCCGCCCCAGGTAGGCGAGCATGGTGTCCTCGCCGGGGTTGGCCGACGCGAACGGCGGCTCGCCGTCCAGCAGCGTGAACAGGGTCGAACCCAGCGACCACAGGTCGTCGGCCGCGGCGGGCGGTCGGCCGTCCACCATCTGCGGCGCCGCGTGCCGGTAGCTGACCAGCTGCAACGACGCCGTGTGCGCCGCGTCCGCGCCGCGCGCGATGCCGAAGTCGGCCAGCACGTAGGACGTCGGCAGGACCAGGATGTTCTGCGGCTTCACGTCCCGGTGCAGGATGCCCTGGCCGTGCGCGAACGACAGCGCGTCGGCCACCGCGATCCCGGCCGCGACCACCTCGTGCACGGGCAGCGGCCCGCGCTGCCGCAACCGGTCGTGCAGCGAACCGAGGTCGTGGTACTCCATCACGATGCACGGCCGCCCGCCGATCACCCCGGTGTCCAGCACGGTCACGATGTGCGGGTGCTGGCGGCCGAGCCGGACGGTGATCTCCAGCTCGCGGTGGAACCGGCTGACCGTGTCCGCGTCGGTCACGTCGAGCACCTTCACCGCGACGTCACGGCCGAGCCCGTCCTGCGTGGCCCGGTACACGGTGCCCTCGCCGCCGTGCGCGACGAGCCGGAAGTCGCTGTAGCCGGGCAGCGCGACGGCCGGCGCCGCACCGCTCGAGCCGGGCGGGGGCGCCCAGGCCAGCAGGTCGTCGGCGGGGTCCACGGCGCCGATCGTATCGGGCGGGCCCGACACCGGGAGGCGTTCGCCGAACGGGGGTGCGGCCCGGCGCCGAAGTGCGGCCGGCCGCCCGCCGTCGGATGGTGTGGGTGTCGCTGACGTCGGCTGGAGGGAACCTGTGATGAGTGGCCCGATCGTGGTCGGGGTGGACGGTTCGGAGTCGGCGCTGACGGCCGTGCGGTGGGCGGCCGGGGCCGCCGCACGGCACCGGGCGCCGCTCCAGCTCGTGCACGCCTACCTGCTGCCCAAGCGCGGCTACCCCGACATCGTGCTGAGCGGTCGCGACGTGCGGGAGGCGTTCGAGGAGCAGGGCAGGCAGTGGCTGGGGGCGGCGGCCGCGAGCGTGCGCGACCTCGTGCCGGAGGTGCGCACGTCCGTGGTGGCCGCCCAGCCCGCCGCCGCGGTGATCGCCGCGTCCCGCGACGCCCGGCTCGTCGTGCTCGGCTCCCAGGGGCTGGGCGGGTTCCTCGGGATGATCGTCGGGTCGGTGGCGGTGTCGGTCGCCACGCACGGCCACAGCCCCGTGGTCGTCGTCCGCGGCCCGTACCCGGAGACCGGCCCGGTCGTGCTCGGCGTGGACGGCTCCCCGGCGGGTGAGGCGGCGATCGGGTTCGCGTTCGAGGAGGCGTCGGCGCGGGACGCGACGCTCACCGCGCTGATCGCCTGGACGCCGCTGCTCGCCGGCACCCCCTACGCCGACAAGGTGCGCGTGCAGTGGGACGAGATGGAGGAGCAGCAGCGGCAGCTGCTGGCCCAACGCCTGGCGGGGTGGCAGGAGAAGTTCCCGGACGTGGTGGTCGAGCGGCGGGTGGTGCGCGAGCGCTCGACGAAAGCCCTGCTCGACGCGGGCCGGGACGCGCAGCTGCTGGTCGTCGGCAGCCGCGGCCGCGGTGGCTTCACGGGCATGCTCCTGGGCTCCACCAGCCAGGCGATGGTCTACCACGCGCCGTGCCCGCTGGCCGTCGTCCGGGCGGACTGACCCACCGCGCCGCCGGCCGAGGTGATCTTCGGGCATGATCGGCACCGCGAGGTGGACGCCTCGGTCCGTACCGGCGACGCGGCGGGGGAGCGGAATGGTCGCAGTGCTCGGCGATCTGCGGGACAACCGGGACCTGGCGGTGCTGGTGGGCGGGTCCGGGGTGGCCGCCCTCGGCGCGCAGCTCACGCTGGTCGGGTTCACCACCGAGCTGGCCCGGTCGGGCGCGTCCGCGGTGGCCGGGCTGTTCGTGGCCGTCGCGCTGGGCGTGGTGCTCGGCACACCGCTCGCCGGGTGGGCGGTCGACCGGTTCCCCCACCGGCTGCTGCTCGTCGTCGCGGTGTTCGCCCAGGTGCTGCTGCTGGTCGGGCTGCTGTTCGGGTACGTGCGGCTGCCCATGCTGCACGGCCTGGTGGCGTTGCTCGGCGTGTGCGGCGTCGTCGTGCGGACGTGCGCGTCCGCGCTGATCCCGGTGGCCACCGGCGAGGACGGCGCGGCCCGCGGCCACGCGGCGTTGTCGTCGGCGCAGAACGCCGGGTCCGTGGCGGGCATCGTGCTCGGCGGCGTGATCGCGGTCGGGCCGGGCGTCGAGTGGGCCGTGATGCTCGACGCGGTGTCGGCGTTCACGCACCTCGCGCTGGTCGTGGTGTGGCTGCGGGCGGACCGCGATCCCCGGCGGGACGACGGCGCGGCCACGCCGGGCGGCCAGTGGAGCGGCTGGGTGCTGCTGCGCAGCGACCGGCTGCTGCTGGGGCGCGTCGTCGCGCAGGCCGTGGTCGGCGTGGCCGTGGCGATCGCGCTGGTCAACCAGGTGTTCCTGGTCTTCGGCCCGATCGGCGGCAACGAGTTCACCTACAGCGCCGTGCTCGCGTGCTGGACCGCGGGCCTGCTGCTCGGTGCGAACCTGACCCGCCGCGTCACCACTACGCGCGGGTTGGTCGCGGCCTTCGCCGCGGCGAACCTGGTGCTGGCGCTGGCGTTGGCCGCACCCGCGCAGCTGCCGCACCTCGTGGTGAACGCGGTGGCGTGGCTGGTGGCGGGCGCGTGCGGCTCGGTGCAGAACGTGACGTTGAACGGCCTGGTCGAGGCCAGGACCTCGGACGCGGTCCGGGGACGCGTGGTGGCCACCGTCGGCGCGGTCACCACCTGCTCGGGCGTGGTCGGCATCCTGGTGGCGGGCGTGGTCGTCGGCACGGCGGGCCCGTTGGCGGCGCTCACCGCGGCGTCGGGCTTCGCCCTGGTGGCGGCCCTGATGGCGGTGCTGTCGGTGCTGCGCCGCGACCACCTGCGCGCCTCCGTCGCCGCCGAGGTCGACCGCGCGTCGGTCAGGACGGGCTGACCGCGGGTTCGGGTCGGTGCACGCCGCGCGGCCGGTAGGGCAGGACGTCGGCCAGGCCGAGCAGGTCGGCGAGCAGCCATGCGATCGCCAGCCACATCTCGGTGCCCTGCAGGCCCGGCGCGGTGGCGGGGAGACCGGCGGTCGTGGGGTGCGGCGCCCGGAAGCCGAAGCCCGCGCCGCCGGTCCAGTGGCCCAGCGCGTCGCCGAGCAGCCGGCGCGCGACCTCCAGCACCTCGTCGGCGCGGTGCCCGGTGTGGCGGGTCAGCCAGAGCGGGTGGGCGACGTCGAGGACGTTGCACGCGTCCTGCCGGTCCGGGCGGAAGAAGCGGGGGTCGCGGACGTGCCGCAGGACGGTGTCGACGACGCGTCCCGGGTGGGGCACGGGCACGCCGAACTGGGCGAACGTGCCGCGTGAGGCCCGGTAGTAGCCGTTGACGAGTCGGCGCAGGCCGTCGTCGGGCGACGGCCTGCCCCACATGCCGGTGTCGGGGTCCGCGGTGGTGACCAGCCGGCCGAAGAGGGCTTCGGTCGTGCCCGGCGCGTTGGGGGTCCCCCGCCGCCGGTTCCAGTGCAGGGCGGTGCCCAGCGCGTCCACCCGGGCGCCCGCCGACCAGGCGTCGGTGGTCCACGGCTGCCGTTCCAGGTCGGTGACCAGCTCTTCGGCGGTCATCCGGGACACGGCGCGGATCGGCTCGGGGAAGCCGCTGCCCAGCAGGTCGAGCGCGTAGCCGACGGACAGGACGTGGTAGGCGGTGTCCGGGTCGGACAGGTCGGCCCCGGTCGGCCGCGTGCCGCCGTCCGGGAGCACGCCGACCAGGCCGGTCTCCGGGTCCTGCCAGCCGCGCAGCCGGTCGACCTGGGCTCGGGCGGGCAGTTGGTCGGGTGCGCGGCCGAGCAGCAGGTCGGCGACCTCGATCGCGTCGCACTGGGCGCGGACGGTCGGCGTCGACCCCGGTCGGTCGGCGAACAGCCCGAGGTCGGGGTTCCAGCAGCGCTCCAGCACCTGCTCGGCCTGGGCGCGGGCGGTCTCGGCGAACGCGGTGAGCCGGCCGACGAGGTCGTCGGGTCGTGGCGCGGGGGCGGGCACGCGCCGGCGTAGGACCTTGGCCGGGTTGCCGCCGACGACCGCGCCGGCCGGGACGTCCTTGGTGACCACGGCGCCGGCGGCGATCACCGACCGGTCGCCGACCGTCACCCCGTCGAGGACGACGACGTGCGAGCCGATCCAGACGTCGTCGCCGACGGTGATGCCGACCGAGCGCAGCGGCTGCCGGAACACCTCCGTGTCGGGGTCGTCGAAGGTGTGGTTGAACGCGAGGATCGAGGTGTGCGCGCCGATGCGCACGGCGTCGCCCAGGCGGATGTCGCCGCGCACCACCGCGTACGGGTTGATCGAGCAGTCACGGCCGGCGCGCAGCGACCCGCTCAGGTAGGCGCCCGCGGCGACGTAGCCGCCGTGGCCGAGGGTGAGCTCCTCGTTCTGCACGGAGGCGAGCTCGGAGAGGAAGCACCGCTCGCCGATCTCGTAGCCGCGCTGCTCGACGAGGCACCGCCGGAGGTCCCGCTGGCGTTGCCGCGCCGGCTCGTCGGCCTCGTCCCAGAACGACCAGGGCGAGTAGTCGAAGCGCGTGCGGTCGAACGGCCCGACCCCGGTCACGGCCGGGAACCGGAACGCACGACGGGGCGCACCGAGTCGCGCACGACGATGTGGGTGCCGAGCATGACCCGCTCGGGCGTGCCCGACTTGTCCCGTCCGCGTTGCAGCGCCATGCGCACGGCGGTGCGGCCCAGCTCCTCGTGCGGCACGTGGACGGTGGTGAGGCCGATGTCGGCGGCCGGCGGCAGGTCGTCGAAGCCCACCATGGAGATGTCGTCGGGGATGCTCAGGCCGTGCTCGCGCAACGCCTGGCGGGCGCCCGCGGCGATGAGGTCGTTGCCGGCGAAGACGGCGGTGAAGTCGGGTGGTCCGGCGGCGAGCCGCTCGCTGATCATCCGGTAGCCCTCGTGCCGCTCCATGCTGCCCTCGACCTCCAACCCGGGGTCGTGCTCCACGTGGTGGTCGGCGAGGGCCTTGCGGTAGCCCGCGACGCGGCTCTCCGGAGTGGTGTAGTTGTCGCGCCTGCCCAGGAACAGGATGCGGTCGTGGCCCGCGGACAGCAGGTGGCTGGTGATGGCGTACGCGCCGCCGGTGTTGTCGTACTCCACGACGAGGGCGGGCACGTCGGGGCCGAGCGGCGGCCGTCCGCACAGGACCAGCTGGGAACCGGCGAGCGCCAGCGCGCGGGCGTACTCGGCCATGCGGTCGCGGTACGCCTGGTCCGCCACGACGTTGCCGACGAGGATCACGCACTCGGCGTGCTCCTCGCGCATCAGCTGGACCGTGGCGAGCTCCCGCTCGGGGTCGCTCCCGGTGGTGCCGACGATGCAGAGCTTGCCCTCGATCGCGGCCTGGGTCTGCACGCCCTGCGCGACGTGGGCGTAGTGCGGCGAGACGACCGAGTTGACGATGATGGCGACGCTGCGGCTGCTCGCGCCCGCCAGCCCGCGCGCGTTGGCGTTGGCCACGTAGTCCAGCTCGCGCACCGCCCGCAGGACCCTGGTGCGCGTCGCGGGCGCGCCGGGGTAGGTGCCCGACAGGATCCGGGAGACGGTCGCGACGGACACCCCGGCGTGCGCGGCCACGTCGCGGATCGTCGTCGGCCGCGGCCCTTCGTTCTCGGACGCCGCTCGCCGAACCATCCCGCCTCCGTCTGCCGTCGTGCGACTCGCTGGTAAAACGCTTGCACGCGATGTTTCCGGCGGACTGTCCCGGTGTCAAATCACCATTCCGGCGGATTCGCCCCGGAGTGGGCGCGTGCGGCGAGGCCTTCCTGTAACCGTATACCGCCGTTCGTGGACATCTTGACAGGGGTGATGGCCCATGCTGGCATTACGGTGCTGTAAACGTTTTCATCACCCTTGCCCGGAGTTCGACCCGCCGGAGTGGAGCACCCATGGCGATGATCTCCCGACGTGATCTCATCCTCGGCGCGGCGGCGGTCGGCGCCGTCGCGCAGGTCGGCCGCGGCGCCACGCCGGCGCACGCGGCGCCCGCCGTCGGCACGCGGCCCGCGACGGCGAGCGGCGCACCGGCCGACGGCGTCCCGCTCAGGTGGCTGGAAGGCGGCACGCCGAAGCAGCTCGCCGCCGGGTCCACCTGGGGCGTGCCGTGGCCGAGGGGCGCGGTGCCCAACGGGCAGGCGTTCGCGTTGCGCACCGGCGCCGGACAGCCGGTGCCCGTGCAGACGTGGGCCACCGCGTACTGGCCGGACGGTTCGCTGAAGTGGACCGCGCACGCCATCGGCGCGGAGGCGCCGCCCGCCGAGGCGTACGTGCTGACCGCCGGCACGCCCGCCGTGCCCGCGGCGGCGGTGAAGGTCGCGGACCGTCGCGACGAGGTCGAGGTGAGCACCGGCGTCCTCCGGTGCGTGATCCCCAAGAAGGGCGACCGGCTCGTGCGCGGCCTGTTCCGGGGCGACCGCGAGATCGCCCGCGACGGCCGCCTGGTGTGCCTGCGGCAGGACGGGCCGGTCGACGAGGAGGGCGGCGCGGCGAAGGCGGAGAAGTTCACCGGCCGCACGGAGAAGGTCACGGTCGAGCAGTCCGGCCCGGTCCGCGCCGTCGTCCGGATCGACGGCGGGCACCGGCACGGCAACCGGACGTGGCTGCCGTTCACCGTGCGCCTGTACTTCTACGCGGGCAGCGACGGCGTCCGCACCGTGCACAGCTTCGCCTACGACGGCGACGAGAAGAAGGACTTCGTGCGCGGCCTGGGGATCCGGTTCGAGGTGCCGATGCGCGACGAGCCCCACAACCGGCACGTGCGCTTCGCCGGGCCCGGTGACGGCGTGCTGGCCGAGGCCGTGCGCGGCATCACCGGCCTGCGCCGCGACCCCGGCGCGGCGGTCCGCCGGGCACAGGTGGCAGGCCAGGCGACCCCTCCGGTGTCCACGTGGGACACCAGGGTCTCCTCCCGGCTGCACCTGATCCCCACCTTCGGCGACTACTCGCTGCGCCAGCTCTCCGCCGACGGGTTCCAGCTCCGCAAGCGCACCAGAGCGGGCCACGGCTGGATCCCCGTCGACGCCGGCGGTCGGGCGGGCGGGCTCGGGTACGTCGGCGGCCCCGGCGGCGGCTTCGCCTTCGGCATGCGCAACTTCTGGCAGCTGCACCCCACCCAGCTCGACGTCCGGGGCGCGGCCGGCGAGACGGCCGAGGTCACCCTGTGGCTGTGGTCGCCCGACGCCGAGCCGATGGACCTGCGCTTCTACCACGACGGCCTCGGCCAGGACACCTATCCGGAGCAGCTCGAAGGCCTGGAGATCACCTACGAGGACTACGAACCCGGTTTCGGCACCCCGTACGGGATCGCGCGCACGACGGAGCTGGTGTTCTGGGCGCTGGAGTCCACGCCGGCGGCGGAGCGGATCGCCGAGCTGGCCGACGCGGTGCGCACGCCGCCGCTGATCGTCGCGCCGCCGGCCCACCTGCACGCCGCCGGCGTGTTCGGCGACTGGTCGCCGGTCGACCGCTCGACCCCGGCGAAGGCCCGCATCGAAGACCGGCTGGACCTGCTGTTCGAGTACCACAGCGGGCAGGTCGAGCAGCGGTCCTGGTACGGCTTCTGGGACTACGGCGACATCATGCACAGCTACGACGGCGACCGGCACGTGTGGCGCTACGACGTCGGCGGCTACGCGTGGGACAACTCCGAGCTGTCCACCGACCTGTGGCTCTGGTACCACTACCTGCGCACCGGCAAGGCCGAGGCGTTCCGCTTCGCCGAGGCGATGACGCGGCACACCGGCGAGGTCGACGTCTACCACCTCGGCAAGTGGCGCGACCTCGGCACGCGGCACGGCGTGCAGCACTGGGCCGACAGCGCCAAGCAGGCGCGCATCAGCAACGCGGGCTACCGGCGCTTCCTCTACTTCCTCACCGCCGACGAGCGCGTCGGCGACCTGATGCGCGACCTCGTGGACGCCGACCGGACGTTCCTGGCCCTCGACCCCATCCGCAAGATCCGCACGGGGCCGTACGAGCCCGATCCGCACGCCCTCGGCGTCAGCACCGGCACCGACTGGAGCGGCCTCGCGCTCGCCTGGCTGACCGAGTGGGAGCGCGGCGGCGACCCGGTCGCCCGCGAGAAGCTGCTCAACGGCATGCGCACCATCGCCGCGATGCCCAACGGGTTCGCGCGCGGCAGCGGCCTGTACGACCTCGACGACGGCACGTTCGAGCCGACCGGGCCCGCCGTGAGCGTCGGTTCGCTGGGCGCGGTGTTCGGCCTGGTCGAGCTGTGCAGCGAGCTGATCTCCCTCACCGGCGACGAGGCGTTCACCCGGGCGTGGCTGCAGTACTGCCGCCTCTACAACGGCACCGCCGCCGAGCAGCAGGCGGAGACGGGCCAGTCGTGGGGCAGCCTGAACCTGCGCCAGGCCCACTCCCGGCTCACCGCCTACGCCGCCGCGAAGCTCGGCGACCCGAAGCTCGCCGACCGGGCGTGGGCGGAGTTCGCGAAGGGCCACGCGGGCTACCCGGAGGACCACGACTTCCGGTCGAGGCGGGTCGAGGGGCCGAACGTGCTCAAGCCGGTGGACGAGGCCGACCTGAGCACCAACGCCTCCGCCCAGTACGGCCTGGCCGCGATCCAGTGCCTCGCCCTGGTGGGCGACCGTCTGCCCGCGTGACCGGAGGACGTCGAAGCCCCAGCCCCGACCGGCGTTGTCGGTCGGGGCTGGAGCTCCAGGGGCGTCACTGGTTGGCCGCGTGCTCCTTCGCCAGTTCCTCGGCGACCTGGTCGCCGCCTGCCTGCCGCCACTGGGTGACGACGTCCGGCCAGGCCGACGGCGGCTTGCGGCCGAAGGCGATCGCGGCGATCCCGTCACCGAGGATCTGGCTGAGCTGGGCGCCCTTGCCCGCCTCGGTGGCCGAGCGGAGCCCGGTGGCGGGGTTGCGCACGCTGCGGGGCAGGGTGGCCTTCTGCCACTCGTGCACGGCCTTGGCCGCGTCCGGGAAGCCGGGCAGGTGCAGCACGGCCGGCGCGGCGCCGACGTACCTGGTCGGCAGCAGCGAGTTGTTCTCCTGGCTGTAGAGGTCGGTGGTCTTGATGCCGTCGGCGTCCTTGGTGAAGTGCTTGCCCTCCACGCCGTAGTTGGCGAGTTCGTACTCCGTCGTGCCGAACGGCGCGCTGAGGTAGTCGACGATGCGCAGCAGGAGCTTGATCCGGGCCGACTCGGCCTTCTTGAACGTGACGTAGCCGAACACGCCGGGACCCTGCCACGGCGTGGCCTGCGGCCCGTACGGGCGGCCGAGGTCGAGGGCGAACCGGCCGTTGATCTTCTTCAGGGTCGACAGGCTCACCGAGCCGAAGCCGTCGTTCATCGTGGCGACCGTGCCGTTGTGGTAGTGGCTCTGC
The DNA here is from genome assembly GCF_040295345.1 of Actinosynnema sp. NPDC002837. Lineage (NCBI taxonomy): Bacteria > Bacillati > Actinomycetota > Actinomycetes > Pseudonocardiales > Pseudonocardiaceae > Actinosynnema > Actinosynnema sp. NPDC002837. The sequence goes on along the minus strand of NZ_JBEOVG010000061.1, from coordinate 38,073 downwards.
ATGTCGGTGGAGCTGACGGTGAGGCTGTCGGGGTAGTGCGTGTCCGCCTCGACCAGCTTGCGCATGACCTCCAAAGCCTGCTCGAACTGCGGTGTGGTGATGGTGTGCGTGAACGCGCCGCCGTTCGCCGACCACGTGTTGGGCGCGCCGAGCGAGCCGGCGTGGTAGGTGATGCCGCCGAGGCCGCCGAACAGCGTCTTGAACCAGCCGACGCCCCACTTGCGGTCGCCGGTGAGCTCCTTCATGGCGTCGAGGTACTGCTCGGTCGTCCAGTCCTTCGGGATGCCCGCCGCGTCCAGCGCCGACCGGTTGACGAACAGGCTGTTGGCCGGCATCGGGCGTTCCAGCGGGATGCCGTGGATCCGGCCGCCGATGCGGCCCATGCCCTGCCAGGCGTAGGTGGGCAGGTTGGCCAGGTTCGGGAACTCCTTGACCGCGTCGCCGCCGACGTACTCCGACAGGTCGGCGCACCGGGCCTGGACGAACTCGGCCGCGTGCGGCAGGGCCAGGTTCGAGAACATGATCAGGTCCGGCAGGTCGCCGCCCGACGCCATGAGCGTGGCCATCTTCTGCCCGTACTCGGGGTCGGGCACCACGATCACCTTCAGGTTGACGCCCAGCGCCTGGTTGATCGCCTGCCAGTACTGGTTCTCGCCGACCGGCTTGGGCGGCGCGCCGTAGGACAGCACCATCACCGTGACGTCGGACCCGTCGCCCACCGGGCCGTCCACCGACCGCACGAGCCGCTCGGGGTACTTGAGGTAGAGCGGCTGCACGCCGGAGTCGTCGCCGGGCGCGTCCGGGGCGGGACCGGCGAACGGCACGTACGTCGGCCACGGCGCCAGGTCCTTGCCCGCGTTGGAGACGCCGCCACCCGACGCGCCGCCGCCGCACGCCGTGAGGAAGGACGGGACGGCGAGGCCGAGCGCGCCGACGCCCGCCAGCCGGAGCAGGGAACGGCGGTCGATGCGGTGGTCCATGACGAGGTTCCTCTCCCGGCTGGAAGCCGAAAGGAGTGGTTGCGGTGGAGGGGGTTCAGGCCTTCAGCGCGCCGGTGACGACGCCCTTGACGAAGTAGCGCTGCAGGAACGGGTACACGCACACGATGGGCAGCGTCGCGAGCATCACGACGGCCATCTGCACCGATTGCGGCGACGTGACCGCCAGCTCGCCCGAGGTCTCGGCCAGCGACGCCCCGCCGGTGACGTACTGCCGCAGCACGGTGCCGATCGGCCACTTGGCCTGGTCGTTGAAGTAGATGATCGCCTCGAAGAAGCGGTTCCAGTACGCGACCGCGTAGAACAGGCCGACCACCGCGATGACCGCCTTGGACAGCGGCAGCACGACCTGGCGCAGGATGCCGAGCTCGCCCGCGCCGTCGATGCGCGCGGCGTCGATCAGCTCCGGCGGGATCGACTGGAAGAAGCCGCGCATCACGACCAGGTTGAACACGTTGACCAGGAACGGCAGGACCAGCGCGGCGTAGGAGTCGAACAGCCCGGCCCCCTGCACCACCAGGAACAGCGGCACCATGCCCGGCGGGAACAGGAACGTGAACAGCACGAGCAGCAGCAGCGGTTTGCCGCCGTACACCCGCGGCCGGCTCAACGTGTAGGCCAGGCCGATCGTGCAGACCAGGCTCAGCGCCGTGCCGACGATCGTGACGCCCGCGCTGACCAGCAGCGCGCGGCTGATGATCCCGCCCTGGAGGATCTCGGCGTAGGAGTCGAACGTGAACTCGTCCGGCCACACCACCCAGCCGCCGTGCGAGATCACGTCCTGCGGGCCGGCCAGGCTGGTCGCCAGCACCGTCCACAAGGGGAAGACCACCAGCGCGACCACCACGGTCAGCGCCACGGCCTTGGCGGCGCGCACCGCCGGGGTCGGCCGGCCCGTCCAGGCCGGGGCGCTCGTCCTGCTCATGACCGGTAGACCCCCTGTTCGCCCAGCCGGTGGGCCACCTTGTTCGCCGTGTAGATCAGGACCACGCCGATCACGCCCTTGAACAGCCCGACCGCGGCGGCGTAGCCGAAGTCGCCGTTCGCGAAGCCGGTGAAGTACACGAAGGTCTCCAGCACCTCGCCCGTCTCCGGGCCGACCGACTGGCGCTGCAGGAAGAACTGCTCGAACCCGATCGACAGGAACTCGCCCAGCCGCAGCACCAGCAGCAGCACGATCACCGGCCTGATCGCGGGCAGCGTCACGTGCCACAGCCGCCGCCACCAGCCCGCGCCGTCCAGCGCCGCCGCCTCGTACTGCTGCTCGTCCACTTGGGACAGTGCGGCCAGGAAGATGATCGTGGCCCAGCCGCACTCCTTCCACACCAGCTGCGCGATCACCAGCGGGCCGTAGGCGTCGGGGTTGCCGATGACCGAGATGCCGCCCAGGCCCAGGGTCGACAGCCAGCCGTTCACCACGCCCGCGCCGCCGAGCATCTGCTGGAACAGCGCGACCACGATGACCCACGACAGGAAGTGCGGCAGGTACACCACGCTCTGCACGAACCGCCGCAGCGTGTCGCCGACGACGCTGTTGAGCAGCAGCGCCAGCGCCAGCGGCGCGGGGAAGAAGAACACCAGCTGCAACGCGGCGATCAGCAGCGTGTTCTTCACCGCGTTCCAGAACAGCGGGTCCGTGACCATGCGCTCGAAGTGCGCCAGGCCGACCCACTCGCTGCCCGAGACGCCCAGGAACGGCACGTAGTCCTGGAACGCCAGCACGTTCCCGAACAGCGCGCCGTAGTGGAAGAACAGGAAGTACGCCAGACCCGGCGCCGCGACGAGCAGCAGCACCCGGTCGGCCCGGATGCGGCGCAGGTGGCCGAGGCGCGGACGACCCACCTCCGGTGGGGCGGGCGCCGTCCCGGTCGGGGGACTGGCGCCGCCGCGGACCCGCGTCATGCTCACGTCGAACGCCTCTCTCGCGGTGCCGAGCCGAAACAGAATGTTCACGAACATAAAACGGTTACACGTGTTCGTCAACGCCTTGCGTGCCCGGTGTTCCAGGGTGTATTCGCCTGTAGTGGCTCTGACTTGGACTGAGCTGCGGGCATTGTGGGCGGGAGGGCTTGTGCGTAGAGTGACGTGTGGATGCAAACGTTTACATGGATCGGCCGCTGCCCGGCCCACTGATAGGAGCCCACTCCGTGTCACGGCGACCTGTCGCGGTCTTCGCCCTCGCCCCCTGGGCGCTCGCCGACGTCTTCCCGCCCGACCTCGTGACCCGGTTGCGGCACCTGGTCGACATCGACCCGGCGGCGACGTTCACCTCGTTCGACGGGCCGGCCGCCGCGGCGGCCCTGGCGGGAGCGGACGTCCTGGTCACGGGGTGGGGCAGCCCGCGCGTCGACGCCGTCGTGCTGGCCGCCGCGCCGGGGCTGCGCGCGATCGTGCACGCCGCCGGCACGGTGAAGTCGACCGTCGACCCCGTCGTGTTCGAACGCGGGGTGGTCGTCTCCTCCTCGGCCGACGTCAACGCCGTCCCGGTGGCCGACTACACGATGGCCATGCTGGTCCTGGGCGCCAAGCGGGCGTTCGGCCGCGCCCGGCGGTACGCGACCGCCGCCGAGGGCGCGCCGCGCGACTGGCTGCCCGGCGACGGCACCGGGCTGCACGACTGCACCGTCGGCGTCGTCGGCGCGTCCCGGATCGGCCGCCTGGTGCTGCGGCGGCTCCGGGCGTTCGACGTCGAGGTGCTGCTCCACGACCCGCACGTGTCCCGCGCGGAAGCCGCCCGCCTCGGCGTGGAGTCGGTGGGGGTGGACGAGCTCTGCCGCCGCAGCGACGTCGTCACGGTGCACGCGCCCGCCCTGCCCGAGACCCGTCACCTCCTCGACGGCCGCCGGCTGGCCCTCCTGCCCGAGGGCGCGCTCGTCATCAACACCGCCCGCGGCTCGCTGATCGACACCGAGGCGCTGACCGCGGCGTGCGCCACCGGCCGGATCTCGGCGATCCTGGACGTGACCGAGCCGGAGCCGCTGCCGGCCGGGCACCCGCTGTTCGCCCTGCCCAACGTGCTGATCACCCCGCACCTGGCCGGCGCCCAGGGCCGGGAGCTGCGGCGCATCGGCGAGTTCGCGGTCGCCGAGGTGGGCCGGTTCGTCCGGGGCGTGCCGCTGCTCGGGCGGGTGGAGCCCGAACGCCTCCCGTACAGCGCGTGACGAGCCTTGACCGAGGATGGACCCGAGCCCGCCGCCACACCGCGAGCGGAGAGGAACGGATCGCGTGAACCCCTTGGCCGACCTGGCGGAGGACCGGCGGCTCAGCCCGCGCACCGGGTACACCCGCGCGCACTGGGAGACCACCGCCGACGTGCTGCTGGACGCCGCGTGGCGGTGGGCGAGCCCCGGCGGCGCCCGGCTGGACCTGCCCGGCCCGGCGTCGGGCAGCGGCGTGCGCAGCGACGGCCTGGAGGGCTTCGCCCGGACGATGCTCGCCGCCGGCTACCGGGTCGCGGGCGCGGGCGGCGACGACCCGCACGGCTGGCTGGCCCGCTACGCCGACGGCCTCGACGCCGGCACCCGCACGCCCGGCGCCGACGACGCCGAGTCGTGGCCGGTGATCCGCGACCACCACGTGCAGGGCCAGCCGATGGTGGAGGCGGCGTCGGTCGCGCTCGCCCTGCGGGTGACCCGGCCCTGGCTGTGGGACCGGCTGGACGACGCCGTGCGCGACCGCGTCGAGGCCTGGCTGCGCGACGCCCTGCACGCCCTGCCCGCGCCGAACAACTGGTACCTGTTCCCGCACGCCGTGGCCGGGTTCCTGGAGTCGGTCGGCCGCGGCGACGCCGACACCGCCCGCGCCCGCGAGCGCGCCCTGGACCTGCTGGAGGCGTGGTACCGGGGCCAGGGCTGGTACTCCGACGGGGACGGGCGGGCCTTCGACCACTACAACGGCTGGGCGCTGCACCTCTACCCGGTGCTCGACGCGCACCTGGCCGGCACGGGCACCCCGCACGGCGAGCGGCTGCGCGCGCACCTCTCCGGGTTCTCGCTGCTCTTCGGCGGCGACGGCGCGCCCGTCCACCACGGCCGGTCGCTGACCTACCGGTTCGCCGCCGGCGCGGCCGTGGCCCTCGGCGCGGTCACCGGCCACACGCCGCTCGCGCCGGGCGCGTCGCGCCGGCTGCTCAGCGGCTGCCTGCGCTACTTCCTCGACCGGGGCGCGGTGGACGACCGCGGCCTGCTCAGCCTCGGCTGGCACGGCCCGTACGCCCCGGTGGTCCAGCACTACTCCGGGCCGGCCTCGCCGTACTGGGCGTCGAAGGCGTTCGTGTGCCTGCTGGCCGGACCCGACGACCCGCTGTGGACCGAGGTCGAGCGGGACGCGCCGGTCGAGGAGCGCGACCACGTGCTCGGCCTGCCCGCGCCGGGCTTCCTCGTGCAGACCACGGCCGCCGACGGGATCGCCCGGCTGCACAACCACGGCAGCGACCACGTGCGGCCGACCCACGCGGAGACCGCCGAGGGCGACGACCCGCACTACAGCCGGTTCGCCTACTCCACCCGCACCGGTCCCACCCCAGCGCGCAACCCGGCTGACAACCACTTCACCGTGGTCTTCCGCGGCCTGCGCGCCGCCCGCCGCCGCATCCACCCGCTCGGCGCGGGCCACGGCGACGGCTGGGGCTGGGCCGCCTCGTGGCACCGGCCGGTGTTCCCCGGCGGCTCGCCGCTGCTGCCCGCGTTGCGGGTGGAGAGCGTGGTGGTCGCCCGAGGACCGCACGAGCTGCGGGTGCACCGCGTGGTCGGCGCGCCGCCGGGGGCCGGGGTGGAGCTGACCGGCTGGGCCGCCGGGCCGGACCTGTCCTCGGTGCTGCACCCGCTGCACGGCTGGGAGTCCGCCGACGAGGTCACCGCGCCGGGCGGCACCGCGTTCACGCCGTCGGCGCGCGTGCCGAGGCTGCGCGGGGTCGGTGGCGGCACGTCGGTCCACGTCGCGCTGGCCGTGCTCGCCGGCGGACCGGTGGACGTCCCGGAGGTGGTGTCGGTCGTGGCGGCCGGGCCGGAGGCCGTCGAGGTGCGCTGGTCGGACGGGCAGGTGACGAGGGTGTCGTTCGCGCCGCTGGAGGTGGTGCACGGGTGAGCGGGTGGCGGTTCGCGGTGAGCACGCTCGGCGCGCCCGGCGTGCCGGTGGCGCGGAGCGCGGCCGTGGCGGCCGAGCACGGCTGCCACGGCCTGGAGGTCCGCGCGCACCCCGACGAGGAGGTCCACCTCGGGATGTCGGCCACGCGGGCGGCGCGGGTGCGCGACCGGATCACCGACGCCGGCTTGGAGGTCGCCTGCCTCGCGGGGTACCCGAAGGTGTGCCGGCCGGGGCCGGACGGACCGGTGGTCGACGAGCTGCGCGCCCTGGTGGAGTTGGCGGCGCTGCTCGGTGCGCCTTCGGTGCGGGTGTTCCCCGGCGGTGGGAGCGCCGGTGAGGACGGGCGGGCGTCGGGGCGGATCGCCGCCGTGCTGCCCGACCTGCGCTCCGCCGGCGTCCGGCTGCTGGTCGAGACGCACGACTCCCACCCGACCGGTGAGGCGGCGCGGCGACTGGTCGCGCCGTTCGGCGACCCGGGGCGGGTGGCGGTGCTGTGGGACGCGGTGCACCCGTGGCGGGCGGGCGAGCCGCCGGAGCGCACCCGCGCGGTGCTGGGGCAGTACTTGGGGTACTTCCAGGTCAAGGACGTGGCCGCCGACGACCCGACCCCGGTCCCGCCGGGTGCCGGCGACGTGCCGCTGGCGGCGTGCGGCAGGCTGCTGGCGGACTGGTCGGGGTGGGTGTCGCTGGAGTGGGAACGCGCCTGGTACCCCGGCATCGCACCCCTGCCGGTGCCGCTGCGCGCGGCGGCCGAGTGGTACGCCCGGTGGCGGCCGTGACCCGTCGCCCGCGGTGCTCACGGGTGCTTGCGGGACGCGGCGATGACGTGCTGGGCGGTCGTGCGGGTCTCTTGGTCCGGGATGGGGCGCGTGCGGCGGGGTGGCTTCACCCGTGATGGTGCGGGGGCCGGTCGTCGGGGAACGCGGCGGCGATGCGCTCTCCCAGGCGTTCCAGCAGCGGCTCGGCGTGGGTCAGGCAGGTGGGCACGTCGGGCTCCAGGTCGGTGAGCGCGAACGCGGCGGCGAACCCGGCGGCGGCCAGCTCGGCGCGGTCGAGGTCGCAGGTCCCGGTGGCGGCGACCGCAGTCGCGCCCGCACGCTTCGCCGCCGCGGCGACGCCGACCGGCGCCTTGCCGCGCAGCGTCTGGTGGTCGAGGCGGCCCTCACCGGCGATGACCAGCCGTGCGCCGGGCAGCCGGTCCGCCAGGCCGGTGAGCTCCAGCACCAGGTCGATGCCCGGTCGCACCCGGGCCCCGAGCGCCAGCAGGGCGAACCCCGTCCCGCCCGCGGCCCCCGCGCCGGGCACGGCGGCGGCATCGGCGTCCAGCAGGTCCGCCCAGCGGGCCAGGTCGGCGTCCAGGGACGCGACGAGCGCGGCGTCCGCGCCCTTCTGCGGCCCGTACACCGCCGCCGCGCCGTGCGGGCCGAGCAGCGGGTTGTCCACGTCGCTCGCCACGACCAGCCCCACCTCGCCCAGCCGGGGGTGCAGCCCGGCCCGGTCGACCGCGCGGACGGCGCGCAGCGGCGAGGTCGTCGCGTCGAGGGCCACCCCGTCCGCGTCGAGCAGCCGTGCGCCGAGACCGGCCAGCAGACCCGCGCCGCCGTCGGTGGTGGCGCTGCCGCCCAGGCCGACCACGACGGTGGCGCACCCCGCGTCCAACGCCGCGGCGATCACCAGCCCGACGCCGAACGTGGACGCCGCCGCCGCGCGCTCCGGGGTCGGCGGCACGTCCCCGACCAGGCCGAGACCGGACGTCTCGGCCAGTTCCACGACCGCGACCCCGTCACGGACCGCGTAGCGCGCCTCGACCGGACGGCCCAGGGGATCGGTCGAACCCACCGGCACCGCCGTGAAACCGGCCGCGAGCAGGGCGTCCAGCGTGCCCTCGCCGCCGTCGGCCACCGGGTGCTCGTGCACGTCCGCGCCGTGGCGGCGCAAGCCCCGGGCGACGGCGGCCGTGGCCCGGCGCGCGGACAGCGAGCCCTTGAACGAGTCCAGTGCCACGACGACGTGGCCCGCCTGCGGCGGAGGTGCGGTCACCCGGCTATGGAAAGCGCTTTCCAACGTGCTGTCAAGCGGTCCGCCGGGCCTTGACTGCGCGCGAGGCAACCCTGAATACTCGCTGGAAAGCGCTTTCCGAGCAAGGGGGTACGGGTGGACGAGGTCGTCATCGCGCTCGACGGCGTGACCGGCGGGGTGGAGCACCGCCGGCGCCCGGCCGGCTCCGCCCTCCCGGTCCGGAGCGCCTTCCGGCCGGTCGGCGGCGTGCCGGCGGGTGCGTGTGGGCGGGTCGACGTGCCGGAGCTGTCGCGGTGAGCGCCCTGGCCGTGCGGCACGACCTCGGGTCCGCGCTGACCGTTCGCGCCGGTGACGTCGACCTCGTCCGCTACACCTACGCGCCCGACACGCCGCGCCTGGAGTCGCCCAAGCCGTACCTGCACCCGGTCCGGACGCGGGCGGGGCGGGTGGTGAGCTTGTTCCGCCCGCACGACCACGTGTGGCACAAGGGGATCGCGTGGTCGTTGCCGAACGTCGGCGAGGAGAACTTCTGGGGCGGTCCGACGTACGTGCACGGGCGGTCCTACGTGCAGCTGGACAACAACGGCACCCAGGCGCACCGGCGGGTGGTCGACGTCGGCGTGGACGGGGAGCGGGCCTGGTTCACCCACGAGTTGGACTGGGTCACCCAGGCCGGCGACACGGTGATCACGGAGCGTCGGACGATCGGCGCCTCCCTGCTGTCGGCACAGGCGTGGGCGTTGACGTTCGACACGGCGATGACGAACACCTCGGGTGGCGGGATCGCGTTCGGCTCGCCGACCACGCGTGGCCGGGAGAACGCCGGGTACGGGGGCCTGTTCTGGCGCGGGCCGCGCTCGTTCACCGGCGGGACCGTCGTGACGCCCGACGGCCCCGGTGGTGACGAGGTGCGCGGCCGGCGTGCCGAGTGGATGGCCTTCGCGGGCCGGCACGACGGCGACGACGCGCGGTCCCTGGTGCTGATGGTCGACCACGGGGCCAACCCGCACCACCCGCCGCGGTGGTTCACCCGGTCCGAGGACTTCGCCTGCCTGAACCCGGCCCCGTTCTTCAGCGAGGAGCTCGTCGTCGCGGACGGGGAGACCGTGCGGTTCCGCTACGGCGCCGGGGTGGCCGACGGCGGCGAGGAGGACGCCGCGGCCCTGGCGGATTCGGTGCGCGGTGTGTTGGGTGAGTCGGTGTGAGCACGTTCCCCGGCGGGACGTCGTTGTCGTTCCTGGACGTCTACGACGACGCGGCGCCCGATGGCGTGGTGGGCGGGAGCCCGCACGTGCACCTGGCGTCGACCGAGTGCTACGTGGTCGTGGGCGGTGAGGGCGAGCTGCACGCGGTGACCCTCGACGGCTGCCGCGAGATCCCGCTCGTGGCCGGTTCGGTGGTGTGGTTCACCCCCGGCACGATCCACCGCGCGGTCAACCACGGCGGCCTGCGGGTGGTCGTGCTGATGGGCAACGCGGGGTTGCCGGAGGCGGGTGACGCGGTGATGACGTTCCCGCCCGAGGTCGTCGCCGACCGCTACCGCTACCGGGACGCGGCGACGTTGCCGGTCCGGGCGACGGAGGCCGAACGCGCCGCCGACGCGCGCCGACGCCGTGACCTGGCGGTGGAGGGCTTCGTCCGGATCCGGGACGCGGTCCGCGCCGGTGACCCGGGTCCGCTGCGGGAGTTCTACGCCTCGGCGGCGGCGCTGGTCCGGGGTCGGGCCGGCGCGTGGGCGGACATCGTGCGCGACGGGCCGCTCGGCCAGGCCGAGGCCACCCTCTCGATCACGCGGGACGTGGCGCGGGGCGTGACCGCGCACCTGGAGCGGGCGGCGGTGTTCCGGACGCCCGAACCGGAGCGGGTGTTCGGCATGTGCGGGCGGCTGAGCCCGGTCGACGTGGATCTCCACCTGGAAGTCGCAGCGGACGAGGAGCACTTGTCTTGACCAGTCGTAGCTACACCTGCGCGATCGTCGGCACGGGCGCGATCGCCGGCGCGCACGCCGAGGCGATGAGGAACCTGGCCGGGCGGGCGCGGCTCGTCGGCGCGGTCGACCTCGACCCCGACCGGGCCGCCGCGTTCGGCGCGACCTGGGACGTGCCCGCCTACCCGACCCTGACCGCGCTGATCGAGGCCCGACGACCCGATCTGGTGCACGTGTGCACGCCGCCGGGGACGCACCTGCCGCTCGCGTTGGAGTGCCTGGCGGCGGGCGCGGTGCCGGTGGTGGAGAAGCCGCCGGTGCTGTCGTTGGCCGGTCTCGACCGGTTGCGGGAGGCCGAGGAGGCGGCCGGGGTGCCGATGGCGACCGTGTTCCAGCACCGGTTCGGGTCCGGCGCGGTGCGGTTGCGGCGGCTGGTGGCCGAGGGCGCGCTGGGCCGGCCGCTGGTGGCGTCGGCGAGCACGTTGTGGTTCCGCGACGACGACTACTTCGCCGCGCCGTGGCGGGGGAAGTGGGAGTTGGAGGGCGGCGGGCCGACCATGGGGCACGGGATCCACCAGTTCGACCTGCTGCTGTCGATCCTGGGGCAGTGGCGCAGCGTCACCGCGATCGCCGCGCGCCAGGCCCGGCCGACCGACACCGAGGACGTGTCGGCGGCGCTCGTGCGGTTCGACTCCGGCGCGGTGGCCACGGTGGTCAACTCGGTGGTCTCGCCGCGCCAGACCAGCCAACTGCGCTTCGACTTCGAACGGGCGACCGTCGACCTGGAGCACCTCTACGGGTACGACGACTCGCACTGGACGTTCACCGCCGCGCCCACGTCGCCCGAGGTCGTGTCGGCGTGGGACGGCGGGCCGGCCGACACGCCCAGCGGCCACACCGCCCAGCTCGCGGCGGTGCTCGACGCCCTCGACACCGGCGGGACACCGCCGGTGTCCACTGCCGACACCAGGGTGACCATGGAGTTCGTCGCCGCCGTGTACGCCTCGGCGTTCACCGGCCGCACGGTCGACCAGGGCGAGATCACCGATAGCCACCCGTTCTACGAGAGCATGGCGGGCACCGGCGCACCCTGGCTGACCGCGACGTCCGGTCTCCGGCGCTCGTGAGAATTGCACCGTTGCGTTGAACGGCGCGGGTTTGCCGAAGCGGGCGCGGGATTGCTCCCGCGCCCGCAAGGTCACGAGACCTTCGGGTGGATCTGGGTCTCCCGGCCGGTGAGGGCGTCGATCGCGAAGACCCGTTCGATCCTCGGGTTGGCCTGGAGCGTCGGGAAGTCCGTCAGCTCGACCGGGTCGCCCTCGGCGCGGTTGGGGCCCACCAGGACGTAGACGTCGCCGTTGGCGCTGCGGGCCGGGCTGGCGGCGACGTCGTCCGACACCGCGCGTTCGGGCTGCTTGGCTGCCTCGGGTTCGGCGCGGGCGTCGAGGTTGGTCATGAACTCGGCCAGGTCCATGAGGGAGTGCCGCCGGCCCTGGGCGTCGATGGTGTCGCCGGCCCAGAAGAAGGACCCCTCGCCCTTGGTGGCGAGGATGTCGCGGATGGTCTCCTGCCAGCGCTCGCCTTCCTGCGCCGGGAGGTCGCGCAGGTCGAGGCAGGGCTTGCCGTCCACCGAGGTGATCGGGAAGCCGTGCTGGTCGCGCTCGGACGGGCCGTCCTGCTCGCCACCACCACCCGCCCCACCGCCGCCGTGCTCGCCGCTGTCGCCATCCCGGCCTTCACGGTCGCCCGCTTCACGATCGCCGCGGTCGCGGTCACCGGCCTCACGGTCCCGGTCATCGCGCTCGCCTGCTTCACGGTCCCCGCCTTCGCGGTCGCTGCCTTCACGGTCGCTGCCGTGGCGGTCTCGGCCTTCGCGGTCACCGGCTTCGCGGTCGTTGCTGTGGCGGTCCCGGCCTTCGCCGTCCCGGTCATTGCGGTCGCCGGCGTCGCGGTCGCGTCCGCCGTGCTCGCTGCCGTCGCGGTCGCGTCCTTCGCGGTTGCCGGGCTCGCGGTCCTGGCCGGGGCGGTCGTGGTCGGAGGTGTCACGGCCGCCGCGACCGCCCTGATCCCCTGGCGACTGCTCACCGGGACGGGGATCGGCGAGGTCCGGGACGGGCGGGGTCGTGGGCAGCGTGCCACCCGGCAGGGACGAGCCCGGCGTTCCCGCGCCGGCGCCCGACGAGCCGCCGGAAGTGCCCGTGCCGCCGCCCGTGTCGAGGTCGGGGATCGTCGGCTGCTTGAAGAGGTCCTTGGGCACTTCCGGGATCGGCGGCATCGGCGGAGGGGTCATGCCGCCGGACGGCGTCGTCGCGCCGGGAGCGGTCGGCGATCCCGCACCGCTGCTGGTCGAACCCGAGCCACCTCCCGACGGCCCGCCGCTCGAACCACCGGGCAGACCGCCGGAACTGCCGGGGAGCCCACTGGAGCCGCCGGGGAGTCCGCCGGAACCGCCGGGGAGTCCGCCGGAACCGCCGGGGAGTCCGCCGGAGCTGCCCGGGAGACCGCCGGAGCCGCCGGCCGAACTGCCGGAACCGCCGGCTGAACTGCCGCCCGTGCCGAGGTCCGGGATGGTGGGCTGCTTGAACAGGTCCTTCGGCACCTCGGGGATGGGAGGCGTCGGCGGCGGTGTGGTGTTGGCCGAGGGGGCGGTGCTGCCGGCCGGGGTCTTGGTGCCCGAGGCCGACTCGCCGCCGGTCGTGGGCGTGGTCTTGAGGGCGTCGGCGAGGTTCGCGCCGCCGCCGCCACCGGAACCACTCGGGACGGGCGGCGGGTCCGGGATCTCGGGGAAGTCGGGCACCGGCGCGGGCTGGGGGGTGGTGGCCTGCGGGGGCGGGGTCGACGTCCGGGCGGCGGCGGTCTTGGTCTCGTCCGGAGAACCTGCGCCGTTGGCGGTGGGCATTGTGGCCGGGGTGGACGGCTTCGTCGCGGTGTCGGCGGTGGGCATTCCCGGAGTGCCCGGCATCGTGGGCGTCGGGGGCATCTGGCCGGTGGGGATCCCGGCGGACTGGCCGGCCGGTGCGCCGCCGCCTTGACCTCCTGGTGCGCCGCCCTGGGATTCCGGGTTGGTGTAGTTGGAGGCCTGCGTGGTGCCGTCGGCGCCCGGGATGTCGTTCGTCGGCGGCACCTGCGGCCCGCCGGGCTGGGAGGCGGTTCCGGCGCCGCCGCTCCCGGCGCCGCCGGGGATCGTCTCAGTCGGGGTGACCGGCGGGCCCTGGGTGGTCGCGGTGCCGTTGGGGCCGCCGGTCGGTGCGCCTTGCGGGCCGTCGGCGATCGTGGCGGGTTCGACCGAGGCGAACTGCTCGCCGCTGGCGCGGTCGGCTTCCTGCTGCGTCTGCGCGGTGGCCTTCAGGCCGTCGCCGACCAGCCCCAAGGTCGAGGCGGCCTTGCCCGTCAGCTCGACCGACTTGGTGGTGGAGGCGTTGAACGCCTCGACGGCGAACGCGCCGGCGGTGCCGAAGGCGTTGCCCGCCAACGCTTGGCCGGACAGCTTCGAGGACACCTCCTCGTAGCCGGTGCGCAGGTTGTCGGCCTGCTGCTGGAGCGTGTCCATCGCGGACGCGTCCATCGTGAAGCCGGAGTCGCCGCCGGGAGGGGGCGGCGTGCTGATCGTGGTGGGGGTGACCATGGCGTTGCCTCCGCGGAACGCAGGGAAGTGGGAAGGACGGGGAGGTTCTCGGCCGGGCGGTCGGGGACCGCCCTGGCCTACTCGGTTTCCTCGACCCTGCGGACCGTCGCCTCGCGGGTGGCGTGCACCGCGCGCAGCTCCCCCTGCTCGGCGGCTCGGTAGTGGGTGACCGGCTCGGTGGCGTGGACGGCCCGTTCGTACTGCACGGGGGCGTCGGCGCGGGTTGCCTGCACCATCGGCTCGGCCTGCGCGTAGGTCGCCCGCATCATCGGTTCGGCTTGGACGGCGTGGCGGGCTTGCAGCGGCTCGGTCACGTGGGCTGCTTGCAGCGGCTCGGCGTGCACGGCGTGCCGGGCCTGGAGCGGTTCCTCCACGCGGGACGCCCGCATCATCGGTTCGGCCTGGAGCGCCTGTCGCGCCTGGACCGGTTCCTCAGCCACCCGCGCGGAGTAGGTGGGCTCGTCCACGAGCCGACCGACGAGCCGCTCGGCCGCCACGGCGTTCATGGGTCGCAGCACTTCCCTCTCCTCGGCGGCGACCATCCGCGTGGCTTCCATCGGTCGCAGCGCTTCGGTTTCCTCCACGGCGACCATCCGCCGAGCCTCCATGGGCCGCAGCGCTTCGGTCTCTTCCGTGGCCAACATCCGCTTGGCCGCCATGGGCCGGGAGGCCTCGGTGGTCTCGCCCTCGCGCAGCATGCGCCTGGACGCGTTGTGGGCCGGTTTCGCCGCCGAAACACCGCTCGTGGCGGCCTCGAAGCGCTCCCAGCCGCGGCCGACCTCGTCCGAGATCTCGTCGAGCTGCTTGACCCGGTCGACCTGGCGGGTCAGCGCCGCGTTCAGGTCGTCCATCTTGGCCGAGATGCTCGTCCCGAGCTGCGACGCGCTGTCCACCACCGAGGCCAGGAACATCGCGATGGACGCGCCGAACGTGATCGGCGCGAAGACGTAGGCGGTGATCGCGCCCGGCACCAGCGAGTTCGAGTACTGGCCGACGGTGTGCAGCAACGCCTCGCGCAGCGCCTGCACCATCGCGCCGCTGTTCTCGACGACCACGCCCTTCACCGCCACCGCGCCGGCCACCGAGTCCAGCTCCTCGCCGAGGGTGTCCATGCTGGTCTGGTAGGCCTCCTGGGCCTTGCCGGTCCACCCCTGCGGCTTGGCCAGCGTGTCGCGCTGCGTCGAGGCCAGCTCGCGCATCCGCTCCGCCGCGGAGCGGATCGCGTCCGCGGTGGCCTGCACGCTCTGCGGGTCGCCCTGCAACTGGTCGATCGGCTCGCGCAGGAAGGTCACGTAGTCGACCGCCCACCCCGCGACGCCCCGCAGGCTCGCGAACGGGTCGTCGGGGAACCGACCGCCGGTCGGCCTGCCGACCACGGAGTCCGGCTCGACCTCCGCCTCCTTGCCGATCGCCTCGATCCGCTGCTGGACGTCGGCCCTGGCCGCGGTCTTCCTGAGCACGGTTCGCGCGGGGACCACCTCGGCGGTGCCTGTTGCCATGAGCCGGACCTTCCTCACAAGCGCTGGGTTCGAGCCGGGACGGGGACGCCTGACCCTGGCAGTCAAGTGATCGCCGCCAACGCCGCGCCAACGTTGTGCTAACGATCAACGCCCCACCCGCCGTGTCCGCCGGGAGCGGAACCGCTGCCCTTGTGCGCCCGGCCTGCGTCACGATGGCGACATGGCGGACATCCTCCCTTTCCACCAGAAGCGCACACCGGATCGCGAGCCGGACCCGCTGTGGCGGGACGTGCTCGGCCGGTCCCTGCGCGCGGCGCGGGAGGAACGGGGCAGCCGCCTCGTCGACGTCGCGGAACGGGCCGGCATCTCACCGCAGTACCTCTCCGAGATCGAACGCGGCCGCAAGGAACCGTCCAGCGAGATGATCGCCGCCGTCACCGGCGCGCTCGGCGTCGACCTGTTCGACCTGCTCGCCGACATCGCGAGCGACGTCCGCCGGCACCGCCGCACGGGCCCCGCGGCCGGACGTCGCCCGGCGGGACCCGTGCTCCTGGCCGCGTGAGGCCCCGGCCTCAGTCCCGGTGCTCGAGGACGCGGTCGGCGAGCCCGTAGCGGACCGCGTCCGCCGCGGAGAACACCCGGTCGCGGTCGGTGTCGTGCCGCAGTTCCGCGACGTCGCGACCGGTGTGCAGCGACAGGATCGCCTCCAGCTGAGCACGCACGCGCACCACCTCGTCGGCCTGCAGGATGAGGTCCGGGATGGTGCCGCGACCCTGCGCCGCGGGCTGGTGCAGCACCACCCTGGTGTGCGGCAGCACGAACCGGTGCCCGGCCGCGCCGGCCGCCAGCAGCACGGCGCCGGTCGCCACCGCCTGGCCGACGCACGTCGTCGACACCGGTGCCTTGATGTAGCGGATGGTGTCGTAGAGCGCGAGCATCGCGGACGGGTCGCCGCCCTCGTTGTTGATGTAGAGGTTGATCTCGCGGTCCGGGTTGTCCGCCTCCAGGTACAGCAGCTGCGCGATCAGCGCGTTGGCCACCCCGGAGTCGATCGCGGTGCCGAGGTAGACGATCCGCTCGGACAGCAGGTGCGAGTAGACGTCCATGATCCGCTCGCCGCCCGGGGCGCGGGTGATGACGTTGGGGATGGTGTACGTGCTCATGCGCGCGCCCCCGTCCGCGGGCCGAGCCCCAGCTCGTGCGTGCGCACGGGCACGACCTGGTCCAGGCGTTCGACGACCTGGTCGATGAAGCCGTAGTCGAGCGCCTCACCGGTGGTGAACCAGCGGTCGTGCAGGGAGTCGGTGAAGATCCGGTCGATCGGCTGGCCCGTGTCCTCCGCGATGAGCCCGAGCACGGTGTCGCGGGTGTGCCGCAGGTCGTCCGCCTGCACCTGCACCTCGACGGCCGACCCGCCGATCCCGGCCGAGCCCTGGTGCATCAGGATGCGGGCGTGGGGCAGGGCGAAGCGCTTGCCCGGCGTGCCCGCGGACAGCAGGAACTGCCCGGCGCTGCACGCCAGCCCCAACGCGAGGGTGGCCACGTCGCACGGCACGAGCCGCATCACGTCGCGAATCGCGAGCATCGCCGGCACCGAGCCGCCCGGCGAGTGGATCCAGAGCGCGACGTCCTTGTCGGGGTCCTCGGCGGCCAGGGACAGCAGCTGGGTGGCGAGCACGGTGCCGTTGTCGTCGTCGAGCGGGCCGTCGAGGACGAGCACCCGCTGGCTGAAGAACCGGTCTCGCAGTCGGTGGTCGAACAAGGGCTGCTTGGCGTTGTCGGTCATGCCCCGACCATGCCCGGGCACGGGCGCGTCTCGCGGCACGTGCTGCTGTGGGCAGATCAGCCCTCGGCAGTGGGCGAGGTAGCGCTCGGGCGGGTTCGGTCGACACAGTGGCAGTGGGGATCGCCGCGCGGTGGGGAGGAACGGGTGGAGTGGGACTTCTTCCTGGCGCACGCCGGCGCGGACAGCCCCACCGCCGAACGGCTGCGGTCCCTGCTGGAACCGCACGCGACGGTCTACGAGGACTCGATGCTGCGCGCGGGCGAGGAGTGGGACCTCGTCCTCGACCGGCACCTGCGGGCGTCGCGGATCACCGTGGTGCTGGTGTCGCGACGCACGGAGAACGCCGTCTACCTGCGTGAGGAGATCGTCCGCGCGATCACGCTGGCCCGCGCGGACGGTCGGCGGCGCGTCGTGCCGCTGGTGCTGGAGCAGGTGGACGCCCTGCCGTACGGGCTGGAGCTGCGGACGCCCCTGCGGCTGGGTGACGGCCTGGACCTGGCGGGTGCGGCGGCGAAGCTGCTGGAGTCGTTGCGCGACTCGCGCCTGCCGCGCGGCGAGGGACCGCACGAGGTCGCGGCGCAGCTCGGGCCCCTGCTGCGCCGGCTCGACCTGGACGCGCTGGGCGGCGTCGCCTCCGAGCTGCTGGCCGCGGCCGTGACCGAGGTCGGCGGTTCCGACGCGCTGTGGCCGCACCTGGCCCGGCGCGGCCTGGACCCGCGGGTGCTGCTGCCGTCGCTGCCCGGTCACGACGAGGCGCTGGCCCGCTGGGTGCTCGGCGCCGAGGCCGTGCCGGGCGCGCGCGACCTGCCGGCGGCGGTGCGGCGGCAGCTGGTGCGCCGGCTCGCCGACGAGCGCACCGACCTCGATGCGGCCTCGGTCGAGCTGCGGCGCGAGGTGCTGTCCGGCCGGGCCGCCACCCCGGACGCGCGACGACTCGCCAACGCCCTGGCCGCCGCCCTGCCGCCGGTCCGGTCGGCCTCGACCCAGGCGGTGCTGGTGCGGCCGGGTGAGGCCGCCGGCCTGCCCGTCGCGCCCACGCCGTTGCACCGCACGGCGTTGGGCATGACGGCGCTGCCGCCGCGCGAGCCCGCGTTGGCCGGTCGGGGCGCGCTGGTGGCCGACCTGGTCGCGCGGGTCACCGCCCGGCTCGCCGAACGGGGCCGGGCCACGGCGTTCCTCACCGGTCAGCTCGGGGCGGGCGTCTCGGCCGTGGCGGTCGAGGCGGCCCACGTGCTGGCCGACCTGTTCCCCGGCGGCGTCCGGTACGTGGACCTGCTCGGCCTCGACGCGCGGCGGGCGGCGTCGGACGTGGCGAGGCTGGTGTGCCACAGCGTCGGCGTGACGCCCGAGCCCGGCGCGGAGGCGGCGCACCTGCGTGCCGCCTTGGACGGGCGCGGGGTGCTCCTGGTGCTGGACAACGCGTTGGACGCCAAGCACGTCGCGCCCCTGGTGCCCGCGCCGCCGACGTGCGCGGTCGTCGTCACCTCCCGCAACCGCACGCAGGGCTACGCCGACGTGGTGCTCCGCGTGCCGCCGCTGGACCGCGCGGCGTCGGTCGAGCTGCTGGCCGGGGTGCGGGCCGGCGCGCCGGCCGGGGCGTTGGACCGGATCGCGGCGGCGTGCGCCGACCTGCCGATGGCGCTGCGGCTGATCGCGTCGTGGATGACCAACCACCCGGAGACCGGCGCCGAGGGCGTGGCCAGGCTGGTGGCCCGCGAGCGGACCAGGCTCGCGTTCCTCGACGACGACGTGCTGCCGATGCGGCTGGCCATCGAGCTGAGCTACCGGCACCTGGACGACGACGCGCGCACGGCGTTCCGGTACCTGCCCGCCGCGCCGGGCTCGGCCGCGACCGCCGAGGACCTCGGCCGGGGGCTGGGCCGCGACCCGGACGCCACCCGGCTCACCCTCTACCGCCTGGCCGACCGCAGCGTGGCCGGGTACGAGGAGTTCGGCGACCCGCCCGAACCGGTGTTCCGGCTGTTCGAACTCGTGCGCCTGTACGCGCGGGAGCGGCTGGAGGCGGAGGAGTCGCCGGACGCCGTGGCCCGCTTCCGCAAGCTCCTGCTGACCAGGCTGCGCGACGACCTGCGGGCCGGTGCCGAACCCGACCTCGTCCTCCGGCTCGACCCGACCCCGCTGGTCGCCGCCCGCGACCTCGCCGAACGGGAGGAGTGGTTCGACCTGGCCGGCGACCTCACCGACGGGCTGCGCGCCGTGCACGAGGCGGAGTCCGACGACGAGTCCGTCCGCCGCGACCGCGAGCACGCGGCCCGGCTGCGCCACCGCGCCGGCGACGTCGACGCGGCCGTGCGCGAGTACCTGGACCTGGCGCGCACCCTCGACGGGGAGGCCGCGGCGGCCGCGTTCGCCTCCGCCGAGCGCGTCGCCGCCGACGCCGGGCTCGGCGAGCTGGTCGGGCGCGTCACGTTCGAGCTGGCCAGGCACCTCGCGGGCCGGTCCGACCCGGCCGGCGCGCTGGCGGCGGGAGAGCGGTCGGTCGACGCGTTCCGGACCGTCGGCCTGAACGCCACCGCGCTGCCGGTGGCGATCAACAACACCAGGCTCGCCCTGCGCCTGTCGGACTTCGCCGCGGCCCGGCGCTGGGTGGCCGTGACCCGCGCCCTGATGGACGCCCGGACGCCGGTGCGGCTGCGTGCCGACGCGTTCTACGAGGAGGCCAGGGTGGCGACCGGCCCCGGCGCGACCGCCTTGTGGCGCAAGGCCGCGGACCTCTTCGAGGAGGACCGGAACTTCGGCAACGCCGGGCTGGCCGCGTTCTTCGGCGCCCGCGCGGCGCGCCGCCAGTCGTCCCACGCCGAGGCCGCCGAGCTGTTCCTCGCCGCCACCCACCTGCACCGCGCGGCGAAGGACCACGCCCGCGCGTTGTGCGCGACGGTCGAGCTGGCCGCCACGCACGCGGAGATCGGCGAGCACGCGCGAGCCCGGGACCTCCTGGCGGAACTGGACGACCTCCCGAGCGGGGCGTGGCACCCCGGCGTGGTCGCGGAGGTCGGCCTCCGCGTCGTCGTGCTGTCCTACCTGGCCGACGGCTCCCGCCCGGGGCCGGACCAGCTGCCCGCCGTTCCCGCCGACCCCGACGAGCGGACCCGCCGGCTCGACCGGGTCGTGGCCGCCCTGCGCCGGGCGAAGCCCGACAAGGCCGCCCTGCGCCGGTTCGCGGAGTCGCCGATGGTCTACGAGCCACCCGGCCACGAGCACTGGCTGCACGACCTCGGCCGGGAACCGACGGACCGGCGGGCGCTGGGCGCGTGAACCGGACGGCGTCCGCCGCGTCGGTCAGTACAGCCACCGGTCCAGGACGGCGGGCCAGAAGTGCGTCCGGTGGTCGTCGCCCCGCGCGGCCGGGTCGAGGCGGGCGATCCGCTCCGCCAGGTCGGCGAGCTCGGCGAGCGCCCGCTCCTCCATCGCCGCGTCCTCGTCCCACTGGTGGATCGCGGTCGAGCCGGCCAGCCAGGTCCCGACGAGGTGCAGCGAGCACAGCCAGTGGTCGATCGAGGAGTTGACCAGCCTCGTGCCGCCCGACGCCCGCTCCAGCACCCGTCCGGTCCCGGGTTCGGCGGCGTAGGTCGTGCCCGGGTCGCGGCCCGCGAGCCGGTATCCCGTCGGCTCGGCCGCGAACGACACCACGTCGACGACACCTTCGAGCACCGGCACGCCACTCGAGACCAGCGACGCCTTCTGCGGTCGCGGCAGTCGCCAGGCGGCCAGGTCTGGCTCGGCGGCGCGGACGACCCGCCCCGGTCCGGCCCAGGCTTCGAGCGCGGTGAAGGCCGGCGGGGTCGGGAGATCACGTGCCGTCACGCTCGACGACGCTAGCCGAGGCGCTCGGTCGCGGGGCCGCCCTCCCTATGATCACGGGGTGTTCACGTTGTCCGAGCCCCCGTTGTTCACCCGGTTGAAGTCCGCGTCGAGCGTGCTGGTCGCGGGCGCGGGCGGTGGGTTCGACGTGTACGCGGGTCTGCCGCTGGCGTTCGCGTTGCGCGCGTCGGGCAAGCGGGTGCACCTGGCGAACCTCTCGTTCAGCCCGCTGGACCGGCTCGACCTCGACGACTGGATCGCGCCCGACGTGGCGGCGGTCGAGCCGGACAGCGCGGGCAGCGACGACTACTTCCCCGAGCGCACCTTGGCCCGGTGGCTGGCCGCCCGCGCGCTGCCGTCCACCGTGCACGCGTTCCCGCGCACCGGGGTGCGGCCGTTGACCGCGGCCTACCGGACGTTGGTCGACCGGCTGGGCGTGGACGCGGTCGTCCTGGTCGACGGCGGCACGGACATCCTGATGCGCGGCGACGAGTCCGGGCTCGGCACGCCCGAGGAGGACGTGGCGAGCCTCGCCGCGGTCGACGCGCTCGACGGCGTGGAGCGACTGGTGGTGTGCCTGGGTTTCGGCGTCGACTCCTACCACGGCGTGTGCCACGCGCACGTGCTGGAGAACCTCGCCGCGTTGGACCGGGCCGGCGGCTACCTGGGCGCGCTGTCCATCCCCTCCGCCTCCGCCGAGGCACGGGCTTACCTGGACGCCGTCGCGCACGCCCAAGCCGCCACCCCGCTGCGGCCGAGCATCGTGAACGGGCAGATCGCGGCGGCGTTGCGCGGCGAGTTCGGCAACGTGCCGGTCACCTCGCGCACCGCGGGCAGCGAGCTGTTCGTCAACCCGTTGATGGGCGTGTACTTCGCGGTCGACCTGCCCGCCCTCGCCGCGTCGGTCGGCTACCTGGACCGGATCCGGGACACCGAGACCATGATCGACATCGGGCTGGCGATCGAGGACCACCGCGAAGACCTCACGCGACGGGCACAGCGCGCGTTCCCGCATTGAGGCTCCGGCCGCCGCGCTTTGTCGCCTGCGCTTGAAACACCGCCGGCCACGAGGGCGACACGTGGGTATGAGGTCCTTGGGGGGATTACTCGTCGGCGTGTGCTTGGTGGGTGCGTGCAGCACTCCGGTGTCCGGTTCGGCGGTCGCGGAGCGGACGAACGCCACCGCGGTGCCGACGTCCGGTGTGCCGTCGTTGACCGACCGGTTGCCCACGATGGTCGAGCAGGCGGCCATTCCCGAGGACGGGATGGCGGACTACGGCTTCACCGGCCCGTCGGCGGAGGAGTACGCCTTCCAGTGGCAGCCGAAGCCGTGCGAGGTGGAGGTCGCCGCCGAACGGGGCTACATGCCCACGCTGTACCGCGAGTGGATCAACGACGACATCGTGCTGCGCCAGGTCGTGACCGGGTATGCCGAGGCCACCGGCGCCGAGGTCCTGCGGCAGGTCGTCGAGGCAACCAGGCAGTGCACCACCTGGACGATCGAGCCGGACCCGCAGCAGTTCACCGTGCTCGAGGACGTCGTCGTGGACGCCCCCGAGGGGGTCGACCCGTTCCTCGGGTACTGCGCCACGACCACGGACGACACCAAGACGTACTGGCTGTGCGCGGCGTTCTTCTCGCACGGGCACCTGCTGTCGTGCGTCTACACGGTCCGGGCGGACTACCCGCCGGGGACGCTGGACGACCTGCACGGCGTCCTGCCCAGGGCGGTGCGGCACCTGACGAGCTGACGTCGCCGGTGCGCACCGCGGCGGGTGTGCGGGGCGCACCGGCGTGCGTCACCGGGTCAGGGACTGGTGCAGCTCAGGGTCGTGGCCGACGGGGCGCCGGTGGCGATGAACCCGAACGTGGTCGAGGCGTTGGCGCCCAGCGACCCGTTCCACGCGGCGTTGCGGATCGCGGCCTGGCTGCCGGAGCCGACGGACACGCCGCCCCAGACCTGGGTGATCGTCTGGCCGGAGGCCAACGTCCACCGCACGGTCCAGCCGGTGATCGCGGAGCCCGCCGTCACCGTGACGTCGGCCTGGAAGCCGCCCTGCCACGAGTTGACCGTGCGGTACGAGGCGGTGCACGCCCCGGTCGGCGGTGTGGTGGTGCTGGTGGTGGTCGTCGTGGTCGAAGTGGTGGTTGTCGTCGTGGTGGTGGTCGTGGTGCTGGTCGGCGGGGTGTCCGAGGGTGCGACGGCCCGACCGGTCGACGGCGAGATCATGCCCGCGCACAGGTTGCGGCTCGCCAGGTTCGCGGCGATCTGCGGGACGGCGTTGATGGTGGTCTGGTAGCCGTCGTGCATCAGGATCACGCCGCCGTTCTGCAGCGTGGACGCGGCCTGCACGATCTGGGCGGTGCTGGCGTTGTTCCAGTCCCGCGAGTCCACGTTCCACAGCACCTCGGTCAGGCCGAACTGCGCTTCGACGGCCTTGAGGGTGCTGTTGGTCTCGCCGTAGGGCGGGCGGAACAGCTTGGGCGCGACGCCGGTGGCGGACTGGATGGCCTGCTGGGTCTGGGAGATTTCCGAGGTCATCTGGGCCTGGCTGAGCTGCGTCATGTGCGGGTGCGACCAGCTGTGGTTCTCCACCCACATGCCGGCGTCGCGCTGGCTGCGGGTGAGGGCCGGGTTCGCCTGGACGTTGTTGCCCTGGTTGAAGAACGTGGCCCGCAGCCCGGCCGACCGCAGCGCGTTGAGCAGCTGGGTGGTGGTGCCGGCCTTGGGGCCGTCGTCGTAGGTCAGGGCGACGTAGCCGCTGGAGCAGTCGGCGGCGCTGGCCGCGTTCGGCAGCACGACGGCCAACGCGCCGAGCAACCCGACCGCGCCGGCCAGCGCGGCGACGCGTCGCCGCACGCCACGTGCCACCGGCCTGCCGGCATCGGTGGCGGCAGTTCTGGACATCACTTCCTCCAAGGGGTCGGACCGGGCTACGGGACGTAGCGACCGAAAGTTGCGATACCTGGACTGAGCTATTTCGGACAGTCAAGGCCGGATGATCGCCGGAGTCAAGCCTCGGACTCACCTATAGAGACGCGTGTCCGCAGGTAGATGCGCTGGCACGGCTGATAGCACTAGCGGTCCGGGGTTTCGAAAGTGTCGGCTCAGGCACACTCGGTGTCGTCGGGGTCGGGATCGGGGTGTTCGGCGAGGACCGCGCACAGCCGGGACACCGCCTCGGCCGGGTCCGTCGGGATCCGCAGCACTTCGTCACCGGCGCTGACCACCCCGTCGGCGGTGAAGGCCAGGCGCGTCGGTGGCGAGCGGTGGCCCTGGATCGAGGCCAGCGGTTCGCCGGCGGCGACGTCCCACAGGCGCACGTCGGGCCGGTCGGCGGAGACCGTGGCCAGGGTCGCGCCGTCGGGGGCGAACGCCAGGGCGGTGATCTCGGCGCCCACCGGGAACTCCCGCCGCACGTGCGCGGTGCTCGGGTCGACGAACTTGGCGACGCCGCCCGCCGCGACGACCAGCGAGCCGTCGTGGAAGCCGATGGCGACGTCGAGCCGGTCCTCGACGCGCCCTTCCTGCTGGGTGAACGACGCGGTGTCCCACACCCGCGACCACACGCTCACGTCGCCGAGCACCTCACCGGCCAACCACGCACCGTCGGGCGAGAAGACGAGGTCGCGCACCTGGTAGGGGAGTTCGAACCGCTTGCGCTCGGCGAAGGTGTCCAGCTCCCACACACCCATCTCGTAGCCGGTGGCGGTCTTCAGGCAGACCGCGATCAGGTCCGCCGACACCGCGAACCTCCGGACGTCGGCGTCGCGCGGCAGCGGCACCGTCCGCCGCGCGCCGTCGGGCGCGGTCACGGTGATCTGCTCGTCCGCGAGCACGGCGTGGTGCCCCCGTGGCCCGATCCGCACGTCCTCCCCGGCGACCGACCGGCCGTCCCCGGCGTGCACGACGCCGCGCGCGCCGGCGACCCACGCCGTGCCGTCGGCCGGATCGACGCCCAGGCCCGCGGCGGGGCCGAGCAGCCGGTCGGAGCGGGCCGGGTTCGGCCGCCACACGACCACCGTGTCGCCCGACGACGTGTTCGCCGCGACGGTGCCGCCCGCCGAGGCCAGCGCGTGGACGGTGTGCTGGTTGCCCGCGTACTCGGCCATGACCTCCCCGGTGGCGGGGGAGAGGGCGAACAGGTCGGCGCCGTTGCTGGTGAGCACCCGCTCGCCCCCGTCGAGGACGGCCACCTGGCTGCGGGCACGGCCGAGTTCGCGCAGCGGTTCGGCGGTGTCCGGGTCCCAGAGCCGGATCGCCTCGTCCACGCGCGAGGACACCAGGTACGACGCGGCGTAGGCGAGGTGGACGAGGTTCTCCGAGCCGGGCAGCTCGTCGCGGTGCTCGGTGCGCAGGCCGACCCGCTCGCCCGCCGGCTCCCACAGCTCGACGGCGCCGTCGGACCGCCCGATGGCGAGCCTGCGCCCGTCGGGGCGGAACCGCAGGGCTGAGATCCACTCACCGGGCGCGAACGCCCGCACGCGGACGCCGTCGCGCCACAGCTCGACGCCGCCCGACACCGCGACCGCGAGCGTGCCGTCCGGGCTCCACGCGGCGGTGTTGCCCCCGTCGACGGTCCGTTCCACCGAGGCGGTCGCGATGTGCCAGACCCTGGTGCCCCGGTTCGAGACGGCGAGCCGGGCGCCGTCGGGCGAGAACCGGACCGCCGTGACGCCATGGCCCGAACCGCGTTCGGCCGCCAGGAGCGCGCGCCGTTCGGCGACGTCCCACACCAGCATCTCGCCGTCGTGCCCGCCCACGGCGACGCGGCGGCCCGTGGGGTCGACGTCGATCGTGAGCGCGCCGGCGAACGCGGGGTGGTCCCCTTGGCCGAGGGCCACGGGAGGCACGCGGCTCACCGCCGACAGCAGCGCCGACCGCGCCTCCGGGGTGGTGTCCGCGTGCCAGGCGCGCAGCGCGTCGCGCACCCCCGCGACCGGGTCCTCGGTGGTCAGCGACTCGGTGGCCAGCTGCCGGGACAGCCGCTGGGCCGACTCGCCGCGCGCCAGCACGGCCACGGTGGCGGCGATCGCGACGACCACGACCACCGCCAACGCCCCGGCGGTCACCGCCACCCGCCCGGCCCGGGAGCGGTTGAGCGCCCGTCGGCCCGCGTCGATGTAGTCCCGTTCGACGAAGGTCAGGTCGGTGCGCCCGTCGGCCAGGCTCAAGGTCGCGGCCAGGCGCGGTCCACGAGGCAGGTCGCCGGGGTCGCGGCCCGCGTCGGCCCACCGCTGCGCGGCGTCGGCGAGGCGGCGACGGGCCAGCAGGGCGTCGCGGTCCTCGTCGACCCACGCCCGCAGCCGCGGCCAGGCCGACAGCAGCGCCTCGTGGCTGAGCTGGGCGCCGTCCCGGTCGACGGTGACGAGCCGGGCGGCGACCAGCTCGTCGAGCACCGGTCCCGGCGGCACCACCGCACGGCGCCGGGTGACCGCGCCGCCGTCGTGCACGCTCACCATGCCCAGCACGGTGGCGCGCAGGACCGCGCGGTCGGCCGCGGTCAGCTTGGCGTGGACCTGCTCGGCGGTGCGCGCGACCGCGCCGTCGATCCCGCCGGTGGCCAGGTACGCCGCCAACGTGAGCGTGTCGCCCTGCCGGTGGTGCCAGGTCTCGCGCAGCGCGTGCGCGAGGCGGGGCAGCGCGCCCGGGTCGTAGTCGGGCCCGCCGAGGTCGGCGATCAGCCTGGCGGGCAGGCCCGGCTCGACCGCCGTGCCCACCGCCGCGGCGGGCGCGGTGATCGCCTCGCTGAGCTCGTCGACGCCGAGCGGTCCCAGGATCACCGACCGGGCCAGCGCGCGGCGCAGCGGCGGCAGGCCGATGCACTGCTCGACGAAGTCGGCGCGCACGGCCAGCACCACCAGGCCCAGGCCCGGATCGGCCAGGGCGGCGGCGAAGGCCGCGCGGTCGGACTCGTCGACGTCGTGGGTGAACAGCTCCTCGAACTGGTCGACCACGACCAGCACGCGGGCGGCCGGATCGAGCCTGCCCGCGCGGATCTGCCGGACGAGCGCGGCGGTGTCCTGCCCGGTCCGCGCGGCGACCGCGGCGGCCAGCGCGCCGACCGGGTCCGGGCCGGGGGTGAGGACCACCGCGGGCCAGTCCGCCGCCGCGGGTAACAGCCCTGCCCGCACCAGCGACGACTTGCCCGAGCCCGACGCGCCCACCAGCACCGTCGGCTCCGGCCGGACGAGCTGGTCGGCCAGGCGCACCAGCAGGTCGGTGACCACGTGCCCGCGACCGTGGAACCAGCCCGCCTCCTCGGTGGCGAACCCCCGCAACCCGGGGTACGGGCAGCCCTCGCCGCCCGCGACCACGGCCGTGCCGGCGGCCGACCGGATGATCGCCTCGACGAACCGCTCCTGGTCGGCGGTGTCCGCGGCGACCGTCGCGGTGCCGTTGGCGCGTAAGGCGTCGACGGCCGCGGTGATCAACGCCGTCGCCGTGGGGTAGCGGTGGCCGGGGTCCTTGGCCAGGCCGCGGGCCAGCACCGCGTCCAGGGCGGGACCGATGCGCGGGTCCAGCCGTGACGGTGCGGGTGGCGGTTCCAGCAGGTGCGCGGCCAGCTTCGCGGCCGGTTCCGCGCGGCCGAACGGCACCCGCCCGGTCAGGCCCTCGTAGAGCACGCACGCCAGCGAGTACACGTCGGCACGGCCGTCGGCCTCACCGCCGAGGCGCTCGGGCGCGAGGTAGTCCAGCGAGCCGATGAAGTGGCCGGTGCGGGTGATCGCGGTCGCCGCCGAGGACACCGGGCGGGCGATGCCGAAGTCGGCCAGGTACGCGTGGCCCGCCCGGTCGACCATGATGTTGGACGGTTTGACGTCGCGGTGCACCAGCCCGGCCGCGTGCGCGGCGTCGAGCGCCTCGGCGACCTGGCCCAGCAGGACGAGCAGGTCGTCCGGGGCCGTGCCGTCGGCCAGCAGCCGGTGCAGGTCGACGCCGTCGACGAGCATCATGTCCAGGTACAGCGTCCCGTCGATCTCGCCGTAGGCGTGCACCGGCACCACGTGCGGGTGGGTGAGCGCGGCGGCGATCCGCGACTCACGGCGGAACCGCGCCTCGTACTCCTCGTCACGGGTCAGCAGCCGCTTCAGCGCGACCGTGCGGCGGTGGGCGGTGTCGAAAGCGCGGTGCACCACCCCCATGCCGCCGCGGCCGAGCAGCTCGCCCACCCGGTATGGCCCGAATCGCTCCGCCATGCCCCTCCTCGCGTCCTCCCGGAAGTCAACCGCGCTCGGCGCCGCGCTGGACCGGGTTCGCCGGAGGACGCGGAACTTTCCGGTTCCCGGACCGGGCGGCCCGCGCCGTCGGGGCCGGACCGGCCACGGGCGGGCGGCACCTCGAACGATTTCTTCGAATTGGGCGATTTCGGCTTTTCCGGTGGCCGCGGCAAATTGTCCGAAATGGCGATCTGTGACGAATGGCACAGGTTGTTATGTCGTTTCCGGCGTTTTCGGGTGATTTGTTGACCTATTGATTATCACTCGAACGGGTCAATGATGGTGCGGTCCCGCCGAGCGGGTCGACCCCCGCCCGGTCCCTGTCCCCGAAGGGCTGCGCCACGTGGCAAGAAAAGGCATCGTCGCCGTCGCCGTACCGGTCGTCCTCAGCGCGTTGTTGACCGCCGGCGTCGCACCGGCCCAGTCGCAGGTGCCGTCGCAGAGCCCGATCGACCTCACGCCGTCGTCGATCCGCTTGGACCCGCACCTGCCCCCGCTGCTGATCTCCTACGGGCACCACGCCGCCGGCGACCTGCACTACGTCCGCAAGGACGCGGCGGCGGCCGACGGCTGCGCCGTGCGCGACCACGAGGAGACCGAGGAGTTCGAGGTCGAGCCCGGCGCCGGCCACGTCACGCTCTCCGGCGTCCGGTACGACCTCGTGCAGTTCCACTTCCACACCCCGTCGGAGCACCGCTTCGCCGGGCACGCCGACCCGCTGGAGATGCACCTGGTGCACCGCAGCGCGGCGGGCGCCCTGCTGGTGATCGGCGTGCCGCTGCGCGTCGGCGCGCCGTCCACTGTGGACAAGGTGCTGTCGCGCCTCGCGCCCGAGTGCGGTGACGAGGTGCACCTCGCCGACATCGACCTGAACACCCTGCTGCCGGTGAACCGCGCCACGGCCCGCTACACCGGCTCGCTCACCACGGCGCCGTTCACCGAGGGCGTGCAGTGGTTCCTGATGGGGGAGAAGACGGTCACCCAGGCGACCGTCTCCCGCTTCCAGAGCCTGTTCTACGAGGGCAACGCGCGTCCCGTGCAGCCGTTGAACGGCCGCACCGTCCAGGTCGAGCTGCCGCACATCTGACACTGGTGGTGGCGGCGCCGCCCGCGCCGCCACCGCCGACTCAGTCCAGCGTGGTGTCGGCGCTGTCGCGCACGGCGACCGCGGCGGCGTTCTCCTGGTAGCTCTGCTCCGACACCAGGGTCACCCGCGCGGTGGACTGGAAGACCGGGATGGTCGCCGCGCCGCAGGACGCCATCGTGGCCTTGATCTTGGCCACGGTCAGGGCGAGCGCGTCGCCGAGGTCGCCGACGTACGGCACGTAGCCGTCCACGCCCTCCTCGAAGTGCAGCTTGTCCTCGCCCTGGTCGTAGCGCTGCCAGTTGCGGGCCCGGCTGGAGCCCTCGCCCCAGTACTCCTTGAAGACCGAGCCGCCGATGCGCACCTTCTTGCCCGGCGACTGGTCGAACCGCGCGAAGTAGCGGCCCATCATCACGAAGTCCGCGCCCATCGCCAGGGCCAGGGCCATGTGGTAGTCGTGCAGCAGGCCGCCGTCGGAGCAGATCGGCACGTACTCGCCGGTGCGCCGCGCGTAGGCGTCACGGGCCTCGGCGACGTCCATGACCGCGCTGGCCTGGCCGCGGCCGATGCCCTTCTGGTCGCGGGTGATGCAGATCGAGCCGCCGCCGATGCCGACCTTCACGAAGTCCGCGCCCGCGTCGGCCAGGAACCGGAACGCCTCGCCGTCCACGACGTTGCCACCGCCGATCGGCACCTGCGGGAACTCGCGCTTGACCCACCGCAGCGCCTCGGCCTGCCAGTCGCTGTAGCCGTCGGACGAGTCCAGGCACAGCACGTCCGCGCCGGCGGCGACCAGCGCGGGCACGCGGTCGCGGTAGTCGTGCGTGTTCACGCCCGCGCCGACCCGGAACCGCTTGGCCGCGTCCACCACCGCGCCGGGGAACTGCTTGTGGTCGGCGTAGTCCGAGCGGAACACGAGGTGCTGGAGGTGCCCGGCGCCGTCGACGACCGGCAGGCAGTCGAGGCGGTCCTCCCACAGCAGCGTGTTGGCCTCCGACAGGGTGATGCCCTCCTTGCCGCAGGTCAGGGTGTCCGCGGCGCGCATCCGGTCGGCGACCGGGAGGTCCAGGTCGTGCCGGTCGGAGTGGAAGTCGCGGGACGTGACCAGGCCGACGAACCGGCCGTGCGGCGTGCCGTCCTCGGTGACGGCGGCGGTGTTGTGGCCGGTGGTCTTCATCAAGCCGACGAGGTGCCGCAGCGGGTCGGTCGGGCGGACCGTCGTGTCGCTGACCACGAACCCCGCCTTGAAGTTCTTCACGAACCGCACCGCGTCCGCCTGGTGCTCCACGGACTGGTTGTGGTGCAGGAAGCTCAGGCCACCGGACCGGGCCAGGGCCACCGCCAACCGGGGCGAGCTGACCGCCTGCATGATCGCCGACGTGAACGGCGCCGACAGCCGGATCGGCGACGACTCCCCGACGGCGTGCCGCACGAGCGGCGTGCCGAGGTCGACCTTCGCGGGCGTGCACTCCGCGGTGGTCCGGTTGGGCAGCAACAGGAACTCGTTGAACGTCCGCGACACACCGGGCACGATCTCGACCACGAGCAGCATCTCCGAATCACCACGCCGGGCAGTCCCGGCCGCACCTCGCCGGGCGGTCCCGGCTCCACCTTGTCCGCGCAGCCTCCCACACCGCGGAGGGCACGCCGTGTCGCGAGCGAGCCGCTCGCCGCCTATGCTGGGCGGATCCCCGCCGGGCCGTACCTGCTCGTCGTGCCGCGCACCACCCCGCGACGGGCCGCCCGAGCCGGCTCACTTGTCCCCCGGTCGGGGGACCTCACCCCCCACTATCGAGGACCGGAACACGTGACCTTGCCCTACGGGTCGGACGACGACCACGCCGCCGACCGCTTCGTCAACAACGCGCTGCGCAGCCGTGACGAGGAGACCTGGCGGCTGCTGGCCTCCGACGCCTACGTCGAGCAGACCGACCGGGTGCTGCGGGCGATGCTCGACCGGATCGCGGCGACGCGCGCGCACCGCGCGGCCGATCGCGCCGCCGCACGGGCACGTGCGCTCGACGGTGAGATCAGCCAGGCCGAGTACCAGCGCGACGCGGCCGAGGACGCCAACCGCGCCACGAAGACCGCCCACTTCGAGACGTTGGTGCGCGAGCACCACCGGCTCATCGCGGCGGCGGCCCGGCGGCTGCGCGGCGACGACGTCCGGGACGAGCTGACCGACCTCGTGCTCGCCCTGGGTTCCGCGGTCGACGCCCACCGGACCGCCGTGCTCGCCGGCGGGACCGAGCCGACCGAGGCCGACCTGGCGTTGTGGGCGCGGCTGGCCACGCTCGACGTGCCCGACACCTCCGACGGCGAGGGGCGCACGTCGGTGGAGGAGCTGGTGCGGCGGCACTCGACGCGGCAGGACGACTTCGGGCGCGTGCTGGCCGGGATCATCCTGGACGTGGCCGGCGACGAGGCGTCGGTGCCGCGCGCCGCGCTGCTGACCGCGTGGAAGAGGGAGGTCGCGCCGATGCTGGCCGTCGAGCAGAAGACCGAGTTCGCGGCCAAGGGCAAGGGCTCGTTGGTGACCGAGAAGCTCCGCAAGACCCTGGGCCACTTGGAGCGCAAGGGCCTGGTCAAGCGCTCCGGCACGCCGGACGAGCAGCGGCTCGACGTGCTCGACCGGTCCGGTCTCGAGGAGTTGGCCGAGGGCGCCGGGGGACCTGAGGCGTGACGGTCGCCCGGCGCCGTCGGGTCACGGGGTCCAGCGGATCTCGGGGTTGATGCGGCCGCTCCAGTCGAAGGTCGCCATGTTGTCCCAGCCGTTGCCGCTGTGCTCGATGTCGGCGGGGTCCCAGCCGTTGCCGGGCACCGCGTACCAGGTCGGCTCCCAGTAGAAGACGCCGATGGCGCCCGCGTTGCGCGCGGTGTTCTGGACGTGGGCGAAGTTCTTCGCCTGGCCCGCCCACGTCAGCGGGTAGTCCGTGCAGCCGGAGGTGATGGAGTTGCCGGTGCTGTCGGCGTTCCCGGTGGTGAACGGGTAGGCCGTCTCGGCGAGCACGACGTCCTTGCCGTAGCGGGAGCGCACGTCGGTGATGACGTTGTAGAGGTTGGCCAGCGTGCCGTGCCACATGCAGTAGTACGACAACGCGGTGATGTCCCACGCCACGCCCTTGGACCTGATGCCGTCGTAGAACCAGCGGGCGTGGGCCAGGCTGTCGGCGTTGGCCGTGTGGACCATGACCTTGGTGCCGCTGTTGCACGCCTTGGTGGCGTTGTAGCCGGCCTTCAGCAGCAGGCTGAGGTTGGTGAAGTCGTTGTTGACGACCTTGCCGTCGTTCCAGAGCATGCCGACGTTGATCTCGTTGCCGATCTGCACGCTGTCCGGCGTGGTGCCCTGGGCCTTGAGGCTGGTGCAGACGTCGTGGGTGTAGTTGTAGACGTCGGTCTGCAGCTGGCCGATGCCGTGGCTCGACCAGGCGGCCGGCTTGTACTGCTTGCCGGGATCGGCCCACGTGTCGGAGTAGTGGAAGTCGACCAGCAGCTTGAGCCCCTTGGCCTTCACGGTCTTGGCGTAGGCGAGGACCTTCGCCTTGTTGTTGTAGCCGCTGCGCGGGTTGTTCCAGACGCGCAGGCGGACGTAGTTGACGCCCGCGCCCTTGAGGATGTCGAGCGGATCCCGCGCCGTGCCGGACGCGTCGTAGTACTTCGCGCCGAGGTCGAGGGCGCGTTGCGCGGTCGAGACGTCGGCTCCGAGCATGCTCAGCGAACCGGCCGCGGAGACCGCCGGGGTGAGCGCGGCCAGCGGGAGCACGGCGGTCGCCAGGGCGAGGACGGCCTTGGCCGCCCGGGTGGGTCCGGACATCCGATCTCCTTTGATCGAGGTGCGGCGCGGCGGCGATGGGCTGTGTACGTGCACAAAATGAAAGCGCAGATCGATGTGTAGCTCAAGCCATCGCGGGGCTCAGTTGACTGGGAACGTGCACAGGGCAGTGGCGGGTTGTCCGGTCCGGGGTGTCCGGCGGGTCGGTAGCGTGCGGCCATGGTGCCGGTGCTGCTCGTGCTGGGAGCGTTGGGGACGCCGGTGACCGGGCTGCTCGTCCGGCCGGACGTGCGCGGGGCGCGGCACGGCAACGAGATGTTCGTCGAACTCGGCCGGTTCGGTTGGTACGGCTACCTGGCGGTGTCCGTCGCCGTGCTGGCCGTCGGGCTGGCGGGCGTGCCGGTCGGCACGCCGCGGGGACGCGGGCGCGGCACCGGTGCGGCCACGGCACTGCTGACCCTCACGCTCGTGTTCGGCGCGATCCACGTGGTCGTCGTCGCGAACGGCATGTTCCACGGCGACGGCAAGCCGTGGCACGCCGCGGTGGCCGCGCTCGCCGGGGTGGCCGCCGCGACCGCGCTGCTCTTCGCCCGGGTGCGACTGCGGCGGGCCGGCTGAGCGCGCGCGCAGGCCCGGGGCGGCTGCGATCCGGCGCACGACGCCTGCCGACCGGAAGGCGTCTCACCGGCCGCGCGGGACGTCCTCGACGACCGCGTCCGCCACGTCGCCGTCGTCCTCGCGCAGGACGGTGCCGACGCCGTTCAGACGAGGTCGGCGAAGGTCTCCACCTGGTTGGTGCGGCCGGCGACGATGAGGATGTCCCCGTCCCGCACGACGGTGTCGGCGGTGGCGTAGGTGAAGTCGTGGCCGGGGCGCTTGATCGCGACCACGGTGACGCCGTGGTGGGTGCGCAGCCTGCTCTGCCCCAACGGGACGCCGACGGCACCGGCGGGCGCGACGGTCTTGACCATCGCGTAGTCGTCCTCGAACTCGATGTAGTCCAGCATCCGGCCGGTGACGAGGTGGGCGACGCGTTCGCCCATGTCGTGCTCGGGCAGCACGACGTGGTGCGCGCCCACGCGTTCGAGGATGCGGCCGTGCTGGCGGCTGGTCGCCTTGGCCCAGATGTGGGGGATGGCGAAGTCGACCAGCAGCGCCGTGGTGAGGATGCTGGCTTCCAGCTCGGTGCCGATGGCCACCACGGCACGCCGGAAGTCCGGCACGCCGAGCTGCCGCAACGCGGTCTCGTCGGTGGTGTCGGCCACGGCGGTGTGGGTGAGGTCGTCGGCGTAGCGCTGCACGATCGCGGGCCGGGAGTCGATGCCCAGCACCTGCGAGCCGTGCGCGACGAGTTCGCGGGCCAGGGAGCTGCCGAAGCGGCCGAGGCCGATGACGACGACGCGTCCGGGACGGGGTGCGCTGCTGCTAGCCAACGACGGGTCGCTCCTCGGGTAGTTCGTAGCGGCGGGCGCGCTCGCGCAGGGCGAGCGCGGCGGCCAGGGTGATCGGGCCGAGCCGACCGATGAACATCAGGACCACCAGCAGTACCTGCCCCGCCGGTGGGATGGCGGCGGTGATGCCGGTGGACAGGCCGACGGTGCCGAACGCGGAGATGGTCTCGAACAACACCGCGTCCAGCGGGAAACCCGTGATCAGCAGCAGGGCGAACGTCGAGGCGGCCACCGCGCCGACGCCGAGCAGCGCCACCGTGAGCGCCTGGCGCTGCACCTCGGCCGACAGCCGCCGACCGAGCACGTGCACGCTCGGCTCGCCGCGGATCTCGGCCGCGATGACGAACGCCAGCAGCGCGAACGTGGTCACCTTGATCCCGCCCGCGGTGCCCGCGCTGCCGCCTCCGATGAACATCAGCAGGTCCGTGACCAGCAGCGACGCCGGCGACATCTGCGCGACGTCGAGCGAGTTGAACCCGGCCGTGCGCGGGTTGACCCCGTGGAACGCGCCCACCAGCAGCTTGCCGGGCACGCTCAGCGGACCGAGCGTGGCCGGGTTGGACCACTCGATCGCGGTGATGGCGACGACGCCGAACACCAGCAGCGCGGCGTAGGTGAGCAGGGTGATGCGGGCGTGCAGGGTCCAGCGGCGCAGCGTGCCCCGCAGCCTGCGGCCCAGCTCGAACAGCACCGGGAAGCCCAGGCCGCCGGTGATGATCGCCAGCATCACCGGCACCGTGATCCACGGGTCGGTGGCGTAGGGGGTCATGCTCGTCGCGTAGAGGGCGAAGCCCGCGTTGTTGAACGCCGAGACGCCGTGGAACACCCCCTCGTACACCGCGCGTCCCCACGGCATGCCGTAACCGGTGGCGAACCGGAGGGTCAGCACGACCGCGGTCACCGCCTCGACCGCGAGGCTGACCGCGATGACCCGCCGCACGACGCCGCGGACCTCGCCCAACCCGCCCGCCTTGGTCTCCGCCTGCGCGGTCAGCTGCATCCGCAGCCCCAGCCGGCGGGCCACCAGCATCCCGAGCAGCGTGGCCAGCGTCATGATCCCCAGCCCGCCGGCCTGGATCAGGCCCAGCACGACCACCTCGCCGAACGTCGACCAGTGCGTCGCGGTGTCCACCACCACCAGACCGGTCACGCACACCGCGGACGTCGCGGTGAACAACGCCGTGACCACGCCCGCCGACGACCCCGACTCGGCCGCCACGGGCAGCGCCAGCAGCACCGTGCCCAGCAGCACGGCCGCGCCGAACCCGAAGACCACCGTCCGCGCCGGATGAGCCGTGCCCGCGGTCACCCGTCGTCGAGGCGCGAGCCACGTCGTGCGCACATCCACCCCGTCCGGACGAGGGCGGTGCACTCGGACGCACCACCCGGAACACGTGCACCCGATCACACCGGAAGTCGGGCCGCCCCGCTCATTGACGCTTCCTTGACGCTGCTGAGCCGCATCTCACCGGCGTGAGGCCGCGGGCGACGTCAAGATCCCGTAAGGAACCGCGCACCGGGGTCCGACGGCCCGGTTCACCCTTTAGGGTCACCCGCGGTGGTCGGGGGACACGCCTGCCGGGCCGACCCGGAGCCCGGGTGGAGGTCCGGCGCGCCGGGAGCGACCCGACCCGCCCGCCACCGGTCGCCGTCGACCGCACGCCGTGCCGGCAACTCCGGACCACACCAGGCCGGACCGAGACCCCCTAGGCCCCGCCTCCATGTCCAAGCTCGCGACCGTCGCCAAGCGGCTCTTGGTCGGGCGGCCGTTCCGCAGCGACCGCCTGTCGCACACCCTGCTGCCCAAGCGGATCGCGCTGCCGGTGTTCGCCTCCGACCCGATGTCGAGCGTGGCGTACGCGCCGGAGGAGATCCTGCTGGTCCTGTCGGTCGCCGGCGCGTCGGCGTACGCGTTCAGCCCGTGGATCGCGCTGCTGGTCGCGGTGGTGATGGCCGCCGTGGTGGCCTCCTACCGGCAGAACGTCCGCACCTACACCTCCGGCGGCGGCGACTACGAGGTGGCCACCGTCAACCACGGCCCGAAGTGGGGCCTGGTGGTCGGCAGCGCCCTGCTGGTCGACTACGTGCTGACGGTGGCGGTGTCGATCGCGTCCGCCGCGGCCAACATCGGCTCGGCCGTGCCGTTCGTGGCGACCCACAAGGTCGAGTTCGCGGTCGGCGCCATCGTCGTGCTCACCGCGATGAACCTGCGCGGCGTGCGCGAGTCCGGCACCGCGTTCGCCATCCCCACCTACGCCTTCGTCGCCGGCATCCTGGCCATGATCGCGTGGTCGCTGGTCCGCGTGTACGTGCTGGGGGACGACGTGCGAGCGGAGAGCGCCGACTTCCGGCTGGTCGAGGAGCACGGTGGTCTGGCCGGACTCGGGCTCGCGTTCCTGGTCCTGCGCGCGTTCTCCTCCGGCAGCGCCGCGCTGACCGGGGTCGAGGCGATCAGCAACGGCGTGCCCGCGTTCCGCAAGCCAAAGGGCCGCAACGCCGCCATGACCCTGCTGATGATGGGCGTGCTGGCCGTCACCATGTTCCTCGGCCTGATCATGCTGGCCCGGCTCACCGGCGCCCAGGTCGCCGAGGACCCCGCGCACCAGCTGATCGGCGCGCCCGCGGGCTACGAGCAGAAGACCCTGGTCGCCCAGCTCGCCAACGCCGTGTTCGCCGGGTTCCCGCCGGCGACCTGGTACGTCATCTTCTTCACCGGCCTGATCCTGGTGCTGGCCGCGAACACCGCGTTCAACGGGTTCCCGGTGCTCGGCTCGATCCTGGCCCAGGACCGCTACCTGCCGCGCCAGCTGCACACCCGCGGCGACCGGCTGGTGTTCTCCAACGGCATCGTCTTCCTCGCCGGGTTCGCGATCGTGCTCGTGGTGGCGTTCGACGCCGAGGTGACGCGGCTGATCCAGCTCTACATCGTCGGCGTGTTCATGTCGTTCGTGATCAGCCAGAGCGGCATGATCCGCCACTGGACCCGGTTGCTGCGCACGGAGACCGACCCGGCGGCGCGGCGGCGGATGCGGCGCGCCCAGGCGGTCAACGCGTTCGGCTTCGCGATGACCGCCCTGGTGCTGGCCGTCATCCTGATCACCAAGTTCACCCAGGGCGCCTGGATCTCGCTCGCCGCGATGGCGGCCATCTACGCGTTGATGGCCGCGATCCGCCGCCACTACCAGCGGGTCGCCGACGAGCTGCGGGAGGACGACGACGAGTCACCGATCGGGCTGCCGTCCCGCAACCACGCGATCGTGCTGGTGTCCAAAGTGCACCGTCCCACCAAGCGCGCGCTGGCCTACGCCAAGGCGGTGCGGCCGGACCGGCTCGAAGCGGTCACGGTCAACGTGGACGACAAGGACACCAGGGAGCTCGTCGCCCTCTGGAACGAGCAGGACTTCTCCATCCCGCTCAAGGTGATCGAGTCGCCGTACCGCGAGATCACCAAACCGGTTCTGGACTACGTCAAGCGGGTGCGCACCGACAACCCCCGCGACGTCGTCACCGTCTTCCTCCCCGAGTACGTCGTCGGGCACTGGTGGGAGCAACTGCTGCACAACCAGAGCGCGCTGCGCCTCAAGGGCAGGCTCCTGTTCCAGCCCGGCGTCATGGTGACCAGCGTGCCGTGGCAACTGGCCTCCTCGGCCAAGGTCCGCGACCGCCTCACGCCCGCGCCGGGCGCGATCCGCCGCGGCCTCGACGCCAAGAACGAGGAACTCGACCGCTGAGCCACCCGCTCGACCGCCGCCGCCCGCGCGCCCGGCACCGCTGCCGCTGGGCCGCCGCGCGATCGCCCGCGCGCCCGCCACCGCTGCCGCCC
>NZ_JBEOVG010000060.1:0-56324 GCF_040295345.1 Actinosynnema sp. NPDC002837 | reverse complement strand
GGGTCCGCACGCGCCGCGGACCCCGCACCACCGCGCCGTCACCCGGTGGGCACCTCCGCCCACACCACCTTGCGGTCCTCGTGGTGGTCGAACCCCCAGCGCACGGACAGCCGGTTGACCAGCAGCAGCCCGGCGCCCGCGGTCGGGTCGTCCGGTCTGCCCAGCACCGGCAGCAGGCTGGGACTGCGGTCCTCCACCTCGACCCGCACGACCTGCCGTTCGTCGACCCGCAGCAACCGCACCCGCCAGGGGCCCTCGGCGTGCCGCCGCGCGTTGCCCACCAGTTCGGTGGCGATCGACGCGAGCTCGGCGACGCGGTGCCCGTTCACCTCATAAGCGACCTGTCGCACCCAACCGGCGATGCCGTCGGGTGTTTGGACGCCGCCCAGCTCCAGGTCGAGCCCGTCGTCAGGCAGGTCCACCATGTTCATCGCACGCTCCTCCGGCACCCTGTCTGCTCAAGGCGCACGCACGAGGTAACCGTTCGCCGGCCGGGTCAAACCACGATCTCCATCACGTTCCGACGACCACCCGTGTTGACGCTCCGTGGCGAACCGGTCCTGCCCGGTAGGCTGGCCCGACGATCTTGCCCCCGACGCGGGAGGTCCACGGGTGGTCGGCGAGGAGCGGGCGGCGCGCAACGAGTTCGGCGGGTCGGCCCACGCGGTGGTGCAGGCCGGCGAGATCAACGGCGGGGTGCACTTCCACGGCGTCCCCTGGCCGCCCACGAACGTTCCGCACCAGCTGCCGCCGCCCGTCGACCTGGTCAACCAGGTGCGCGTGCTGGCCGAGCTGGAGCGGGGCATCGCCGACCGGCCGCCGTTGGACGAGCCGGTGGTCAAGGTCGTGCTCGGGCCGCGGGGCAGCGGCAAGTCGACCGTGGCCACCGCCTGGCTGCACGACGTCCGCGACCGGTTTCCCGACGGCCAGCTGTACGCGACGCTCGGCGCGTGGAGCGATCAGCAGGTCGCGCCGCGCGAGGTGCTGGGCGAGTTCCTGGTGTCGCTCGGCGTGCGCCGCGAGAACCTGCCCGCGGACCTGGCGTCGCGGGCGGCGATGTTCCGCTCGGTCACGCACGGGCTGTCGCTGGCGGTGTTCCTCGACGACGTCGTCTCGCCCGCCCAGGTCCGTTCCCTGCTGCCCGGCCCCGGCGGCTCGGTCGTGCTCGTCACCGGTCACGGCGCGTTCGGGGTGCTGGCCCGGCAACGGGCCACGTTGATCGACATCGATCCGCTCGAACCGGACATGGCGGTGGAGCTGCTGCGCCAGTTCGCCGGCGACCGGGTGCGCGACGACGCGGACGCGCTGCACGAGGTGCTGGAGCTGTGCTCGGGCCTGCCCGTGGCGCTGTGCCTGATCGGCGGGATGCTCGCGGAGCGGCCGACGTCGTCGGTCGCCGACCTGCTCGAGGAGCTGGCCGACCCGGAAGCCGGCCTCACCTCGGTGGCGGTCGGCGACGAGCCGACGCTCGGCTCGCTGTTCGACGCCACCTACGCCCGCCTGAGCCCGCTCGCCCGGACCGCGTACCGGGTGCTGGGCGCGCATCCGGGCACCGGTGACGTGTCGGTCGCGGCCTTGGCGGCGGGTATGGGCGTCGGCGAGGTGAAGGCCCGCCGCGCGGCGCACGAGCTGGTGTCGCTGAGGGTGGCGGAGGACCCGGTCGCCGGTCGGCTGGTGGTGCACAACCTCCTGCGCGGGCACGCGGCGCGGGTCGGCGAGGTCCTCGACCGGGCCGAGCGCGACGCCGTCCGGCGGCGGTTGGCCGACTGGTACGTCACCGGCGCGGTCACCGCCGAAGCCGCCGTGATGGGGCAGCGGGTGTGGCGGCGCAAGCTGTTCCCCGACGTCCGGCCGTCGGCGGGCCACACCGCCGAGGCCGACCCGCGCGGGTGGCTGGAACGCGAGCGGGCGAACCTGCGCGCCGTGACGACCGCGTGCTACGAGGACGGCGCGCTCGACGCGGTCGTGGTGCTGAGCCTGGTGCTGTGGGCGTTGTACGAGCCGGGCAAGTACTACGACGACCTGCTGGCCACGAACGAACTCGGCGTGCGCGCGGCGGAGCACTCGGCCGCCGACGTGGCGCGGGCGGTGTTGCTGACCCAGCTGGGGTTCGCCTACCTGCACCTCGGCGACACCGACGCGGCGATCACCCGGTGTTCGTCGGCGAT
This sequence comes from Actinosynnema sp. NPDC002837, assembly GCF_040295345.1. Taxonomy (NCBI): domain Bacteria; kingdom Bacillati; phylum Actinomycetota; class Actinomycetes; order Pseudonocardiales; family Pseudonocardiaceae; genus Actinosynnema; species Actinosynnema sp. NPDC002837. The sequence goes on along the minus strand of NZ_JBEOVG010000060.1, from coordinate 54,156 downwards.
CGACCTCGCCCGGCGGGTCGGAGACGTCGAGGCCGAGGCGACCGCGCTGGAGTGCGCCGGGTTGGCCCGACTGGCTCGCGGTGAGTCGGACGAGGCGCGGGCGGTGCTGCGGCGGAACCTGGAGCTGGCCGAGTCGGTCGGCGACCCGCGTCGGCTCGCGCTCGCGCGGTTCCACCTGGCCAAGGCCGAGCCGCCGGAGGCGGCCGTCGAGCTGCTGGACCAGGCGTTGGCGGGGTTCCGCGGGTTGGCCGCGCCGGAGCCGCGCAACGTCGCCAAGATCATGCTGTGGCAGGGGCGCAAGCTCGGCGAGTCGGGGTCGACCGGGCGGGCGCGAGAACTCCTGGAGCGGGCCAGGGCGATCACGGTCGAGCAGAACTGGTCGTTCGACCAGGCCCAGGTGCTCGACGCGCTCGGTGACCTGGAGCGCGGTGAGGCCGCGAAGGCGTACTACGAGCAGGCGATGGCGTTGTACGCCGAGCACGGGTTCGTCACCGCCATGGCCGCCACCGCTCAGCGGCTGGCCGCCTTGAGCTGACGCACCTCGGCGGTGTGCTCCTCACCGCCCAGCACCACGGTGACGCGTGCGGGGACCGCGGTGGCCGCGAGGTGCCAGGCGTGCACGACCGACGCCCACACCCGTCCGGCCGGTGCGGGACCGGTGAAGCCCAGGAGCGCGCCGTCGCGCGTGCCGACGAGCCACCGCCCGGAGTGGTCGGGCATGGACGCCGACCCGAGACCCGGCAACGCGTCGAACATCGCCGCGATCCACCGCTCCGCGTCGCCGGCATCGTCCTGGATCACGATCTCCGCGCTCTCCAGCACCGCGGCGTCCGGGGTGTCGACACCGACCACCAGGTGGCTGTGCGGCGGCGAAGCACGACGCAGGTCGACGGGGAAGCGGACCACCCGGGCCCGGTCGGGCGCGTCCAGCTCGACCGCGACCCACTGGTGCACCACCGGTGGTGCGTCCACCCGTGCGACGGGAATCGTGCGGACTCCCGGCTCGTCGAGCGGTTCGGCGAGGCGCAGCCGGCGGTAGAACTCGGTGCGCAGCAACGTCGCGGCCCGCCCCGGCGCCGAGCTGACCAGGGCGGCGATCGCCGCGAGGTCGTCGCTCACCCCGGCCGAGTCGAGTTGGACGCGCAGCGGTCGGTCGAGGGTGAGCCGGTCGGCTTTGTCGATGAAGCGACCCACGGCCGACGCGGGGTCCACGGCGTTGTGAGCAGCGGCTGCCAGCAGAACCGGCACACCCAGGGCCGCGCCGTAGAACGTGACGGAGCCGTGGTCGCCGACCACCACGTCCGCCGCGACGAGAGCGGCACGCCACCCCTCTTCCGGCGGCAGCACCACGACCCCGGCCCGTTCGCACTCGTCCAGCCACATCCGGATCTGCCACGGCGAGTGGCCGAACCAGGTGTTCGGGTGCAGCGCCAGCGCGATCCGGTACTCGTCCAGCGGGAGCTCCAGCCGCAGCCGGCGCACCACGTCCGACGCCTGGTCGTACAGGCTGCCCGGGCCCCACGTCGAGGACACGACCACCAGGCGTTGACCGCGCCCGACGCCCAGCGCCGCCCGGTACGTCTCGCGCAGCGGCGTGCTGGCCAGCATCCGGTCGAAGCACGGATCGCCCGCGACGACCGCCGCCGGAACGGCCTGCGGGCAGCTCGACCGCAGCCGGTCCAGCTGTTCGATGTGCGAGAGGATCACGCTCGACGGGATCAGCCGACCGCGGTGGGTCAGCCATTCGGGAGACAACCCGAAAACCGGTTTCCGATCCCCGACTTCCAAGTACTTGTTGTAGCCCATGCCGTGCGGCAACACCGCGAGCGGTGCGCGCAGCCGTTCCAGCGGGCCGCCGTAGCTGGACGCGATGGCCAGGTCGAACCGCGTCCGCTCGGCCTGCGCCCAGTCGATCGTCAGCACGCCGAGGTCGGCCAGGTGCTCGGCCGTGCCGGGCGTGAACGCGGACGACCCCGTGCAGGCGAACAGCACCTGGACCCTCGGGTCGGTGGCGATCAGCGGCAGCACGTCGAACAGGCGCGTCGCCGAGGTCACGTTGTGCACGACGCCCAGCACGAGCTTCTCCGCCCGACGGGTGGCCCACCTGGTGGTGACCGGCCGATCCGGGACCACCGTCCACCGCTCGTCGAACACGAGGCGCGATCTTATCCGCTGTTAGGCTCCGCCCGTGCTGACGGAGATCGACATCGCCCTGGACGACGGCCGCACGCTGCACGCGTACGACACCGGCGCGGGCGATCTCGCCGTCATCTGGCACCACGGCACGCCGAACATCGGCGCGCCTCCCGCGCCGCTCTTCCCCGCCGCCGAACGGCTCGGCCTCCGCTGGGTGTCCTACGACCGCCCCGGCTACGGCGGGTCGACGCCGAACCCCGGTCGGGACATCGCCTCAGCCGCGACCTGCACCGCCGCCGTCGCCGACGCGTTGGGCCTCGACCGGTTCGCCGTGGTGGGGTACTCCGGCGGCGGGCCGCACGCCCTGGCGTGTGCCGCGCTGCTTCCGCACCGGGTGCTCGGCGTGGTCAGCCTGGCCGGGCTCGCGCCCTTCCGCGCGGACGGGCTCGACTGGTTCGCGGGCATGGCGGCCTCGGGCGTGGCGTCCTTGCGCGCGGCGGAGGCCGGACGTGCGGTGAAGGAGCGGTTCGAGGCGTCGGGCGTCGGGTACGACCCCGAGTTCACCGAGGCGGACTTCGCCGCCCTCGCCGGCGAGTGGTCGTGGTTCGACGAGGTCGTGGGCCCGGCCGTGCGGGCGGGACGGCCGGACGCGTGGATCGACGACGACCTGGCCTACGTCAACCCGTGGGGGTTCGACCCCGCCGACGTGACCGCGCCGGTGCTCCTGCTGCACGGTCTGCGTGACCGCGTCGTGCCCAGCTCGCACGCCGAGTGGCTGGCCCGCCGGTGCCCCGCGGCCGAACTGCGGCTCTCGCCGGAGGACGGCCACGTCTCGATCGTCACGTCCGCTCCGTCGGCGTTGGACTGGCTGCGCGAGCAGGCGTAGTCGACGCCGGCGCGAGTTCCTGCGCCAACTCCACCGCGGCCCGCGCCGGGTCGCCGCCGAAGCGGCTGGGGAACGCGTCGTGCACCCGCCAGCCCGCGCCGCGCAGGGCACGCCAGCGGGCGAGGTGCGCCGCGGCGCCGTCCGGGTGCGGCCGGGTGTCCAGGGCCACGGCCGACCCGCGTTCGCCCACCACGAGGTCGACCCGCCACTGGCCGACCGGGTAGCCGGTGCGCGCCGCCAGGCCGAGCCCGGTCAGCTCCGCCGCCAACCGCGCGGTCCACTCGTCGGACGGCGCGACGCCCTCGGTCTCGGTCGGCGGGACCTCGGCGTGCCGCAGGTACTCGCCGAGGAGCCCGACCGGCTCGGCGGCCGACGTGATGACGTGCACCAGCCGTCGCGCCCGCGTGGTGAGCACGGCCAGCAGGTTGCGGTCGTTGGCGAACCGCCAGGCCGCCGGCCGGTCGGCGTCGGTCAACGCCAGGCTGATCACGACCTCGTCGAACTCCGAGCCCTGCACGCCGTGCACGGTGCCGACCCGCACCCCACCCGTGGTGATCTCCTCCAGGCTGAGCCGGTCGAGCAGGGCCTGTTCCAGCGCGTCCGCCTGCGCCCGGAACGGCGTCACGACGCCGATCGAGCGGACGCCGGCGGCGATGCGGCGACGCAGGTGCGCGAGCACCGCGTCCACCTCGACCTCGTTCACGCCCTTGTCGTCGCGGACGCCCGCCACGTGCTCGACGTCGATGCAGTCCACGTCCGCGATCGAAGGGTGCGTGGTGAGCAGCGCGATCCGGCCCTCGTAGAACCGGGTCGCGGCGAACCCGATCAGGTGCGGCGCGCAGCGGTGGTGCTCGGTCAGCCAGTGCACGCCGGCCGCCGCCGCGCCCGCGTCGAACAGGCTGACCTTCGGCACGTCCAGCCGGTCCGCCAACGACTCCGTGCCCTCCGCGGTCAACGCCTCGCGCACGGCCTGCTCGCCGACGAACGACACGTGCCGCAGCTGACGCGGGTCGCCGCCGATCACCACCCGTCTGCCGCGCAGCAGCGCGGGCGCCGCGAGCGGCTGGTCCACGTGGCTCGCCTCGTCGATCACGACCAGGTCGAACGCGCCGGGCACGGCGGGCAGGATGTCCTCCACGTCGGCCAACGTGCCCACCCACAGCGGCAGGGCCTGCACCAGGTCCGAGGTCGAGACGTCCGCCAACGCCCGCCGCCGCGCCGCCCGGCCCGACCGCAACGCCGTCGCCAACGCCGCCACCGCGCGCCGCGGCCCCGCGCCACGGCGGCTCACCGCCAGGGTGGCCAGCCACGCGGCGATCGCGGTGTGCCCGCGCGCGTCCTCCTCGGCCAGCAGCCCGCGCAGCGCGTCGAGCGACGTGCCGCCGTTCGCGGCGACCCGGACCTGCGCGGCGGACTGGTCCGCGGCCCGCACCGCCGCTTCCAGGTCCGCCAGGTCCACGTCGTCCGCCGCGCCCGTCAGCCGCCGCGCCGACCGGAGCGCCCACCGCGTCCGCCACCCGCCGAACAGCCCGTGCCGCGGGCGCAGCAGCCCGTGCAGCCGCTCGAAGTCCACACCCTCGTCGAACGCGCGCGGCGTCACGGTCCGATGCCCCGGCATCAACGCCTCGAACCGCACCGCCGCCTCGACCAGCTCCTCGTCCCGCAACGCCTCGCGCACCGCGCGCTCGATCCGCGCGACCGCCGCGACGGCGCTCTGCCTGCTCCGGTCGAGCTGGTCCAGCTCGCCCTTCACGGTGGTGGCGGCCAGCCCGGCGCTCAGGTCGCGCGCCATCTCCTGCCGCAGCTCGGAGTCGCCGAACAGCACCGGCACCGGCCCGCCCGCGCGCCGCAGCGCCTCGCCGAGCACGTCGGCGGCGTTGCGGGTCCGGCTGGCCAGCAGCACCGAACGGCCCGACGCCACCGCGTCCAGCGCGATCGCGGCCAGCGTGTGGGTCTTGCCGCTGCCGGGCGGCCCGCCGATCACGGTCACCGGCGCGGTGCGGGCCGCCACCACCGCCGCCCGCTGGCTCGGGCTCAACGGCAACGCGCCGTGCACCACGTCGTCGTGGTCGACCGCGACGTCCTCGGCCGACGAGTACAGCCCCGCCAGCGCGGTCTGCTCCACGCCGCTGCGGCGCGCCCACGTGTAGAGCGCGGCGCCACGCTCGGTGCTGACGACCGGCTCGCCGGCGTGCAGCCCGGCCCCGGCCACGACGACCAACCGGTCACCGCCGATCAGCCCGCGCGGGTCGTGCTTCGGCCCGAGCACCGGGACGTCGTCGAACCCGCTCGCGGCCAACGTCGCCTTGATCCACTCGGTGCCCTTCGCCAGCCGCGTCTCCAGCTCCGCCGCCTTGGACCAGTCGTCCAGCAACGGGAACATCCCGAGGTCACCGGCGACCTGGAACACGTAGGCGCGCCACCCCGCCGGGTGCAGCCGGACCGGCCGCGACACCAACGGCAGGCACACGCGCCTGCGCTGGCCGTTGATCGTCGTCGGTCCGCACAGGAACGCCCACCCCAGCCGCAGCAGCCGGTCTTCCTGGTGCAGCGCGTCGAACGACGCCAGCCGGTCGACGGTCGCGTGCTGGTCGGGCCGCGCGGTCCACGGCACCGGCGTCCACCTCGGCAGCTGCCCACCTTCGGCGAGGGTGCGCCACGCGGACTCGTCGGCGCCCATCCACACCAGCCCGGCCGTCTTGGTCAGGTCGAGCTGCACCCGCTGCGGCTGCTCGGACGCGCTGAGCCGGGCCAGCGTGCGCAGCACTGCGGGAACGGTCACGGGGAAATCCTGCCATCCGGGTCCGACAGCGGGACCGGGATCAGGCGCGAGCGGTGAAGACCGCGAAGCTCGGGCTGCGGCGCAGCGGACCCCAGAACTCCTCACCCTGCCCGTCCTCGGGGATCACGGTGGGGTGCCGGGTGACGTCGTGCAGCCCGGCGCGGGTCAGCGCGGCCTCGACCACGCCGCCGAGCCAGTAGAACGAGTCGAAGTCGAACGGCGGCTCGCCGAGCACGCGCACCACCACCGGCTGCCGCGCGCCGGACGGCCCGGTGCGGACCACCTCGTAGCCGTAGCGGGCGTAGTCGGCGAGCACGTCCCAGTCCGGGTCGGGGTTGGGCACCAGCACGGCGAGCGTGCCGCCGGGTGCGAGGTTCGCGCGCAGGTTGCCGATCATCCGGTCGAGCGCGGCCTCGTCCTCGGCGTACCCGAGCAGCCAGATCGCGGTCACCACGTGGAAGATGCCCAGCACCGGCAACGCGTCGGCGTCGTGCCGGTGGTAGGTGATGCCGAGCGGCGCGCGGCGCTCCGCCTCTCGCGCGTGGGCGAGCATCTCGTTCGCCGAGTCGACGCCGACCACCGGGTCCGCGCCGAGGCGGCGGAACTCGCGCGGGTAGAAGCCGGTGCCGCAGGCGACGTCGAGCACCGATTTCCCGCGCAGGTCGGGCAGCGCGGCCAGGAGCGTGGCGCGTTCGGCCAACCCGGTCGGGATGTGCTTGGTGCGCTCGTAGAGCTCGCCGAGCGCGTCGTACTGGTCGTCCGATTCCGCCATGTCCGCGACCTTATGGCCGACCGTAGAGCCCGGGGTAGCCACAACCGGTGAAGTGGTCGGAGAACGGGCGGATCGCGGCCGCCAACCGGATCAGCTCGCCGTCGCGTTCCAGCGCCTGCTGGATCACCGGCTGGTGGCCCGGGTGCGCGCCGAGCACCACGATCACCTCGGCGACCTGCTCCGCCTTCACGGCCGCGCCGATCGGCGCGAGGCACTCGCGCACCGCGCAGGCGTCGGTGCGGGCGATCCGGCGGCCGAGGCCGGCCATCCGGGCGTGGTCGGCGGCCAGCGCCTGAGTGAACCCGGGCACCGCGACCTCGTCCCGCGCCAGGTCGCCGAAGTCCGCGAGCAAGGCCAGCGACAGCATCTCGTACGCGCTGCGGATCCGTTCGGCGCCGATCGACTGGGTGTCGACGCGGAATGCCCGGATCAGCCGTTCGGCGACCGCCGCCACGTCGCGGCGGCGCACGATGCCATCGGCATTGGAATCGAACAACCGGAGTCGGCGCGCAAATCTTTCGACGAGGTCACCGTCTTCCATGACCTCATTGCGATTCATAGCGCCCCCTAGAACCATGTTATGGGACCGGGAGGTCATTATCACTACCCGATGGGATGAACGCCGTCCTGCACGCGGGGGTTGTCCGTCGTCTTATCGCCTTCTTGCCGGCGTGCCGCGGGCCGCCACCCGGCCGTCGACCGCGCCGCGCAGGTCATCGCGGAAGTAGCGGTGCGACCTTGCGACAAGTGGGGGACCAGGCCGAGGACGCGGGAGGTGACGAAGCCGTGCACGGCGTCCTGGTGGCCCTGTACCGGGCGCGTCGACCCCGGCAGACTGGAGATCGGCGGCGCTTCCCCCGTTGCCCGACACAAGGGGGGACGAGCATGACCAGGTACCGGGCGGCGCTGGCCGCCGCCGCGCGAGGCTGGCCCGTGATGCCGCTGCGCCCGCACGGGAAGACGCCCGCGCTGCGCGGCTGGGACGACGAGGCGACCCTGGACCGTGACCGGATCCGGCACTGGTGGTCGCGCCGGGCCTACAACGTCGGCATCTCGTGCGGCCCGGCCGGGTTGCTGGTGGTGGACCTCGACGTGCCGCACGGCCGCGAGGCGTTCGCCCGCCGCGCCTGGCAGCACGGCGACGAGGACCCGCGCGACACCTACACGGTGGCGACGCCCAGCGGGGGAGAGCACCGCTACTTCCAGGCGCCGGACGTGCCGCTGGGCAACACCGCCGGCCGGATCGCGCCGCACGTCGACACGCGGGGCGTCGGCGGGTACGTGGTCGCCGCCGGTTCCCTGCTCGGCCACCACCGGTACCGGGTGCTGCGCGACGCGCCGGTCGCGCCCGCGCCCGAGTGGCTGGTCGCGGTGCTGACCCCGCCGCCGCGCGAGGACCTGCCGATCCCGACCCAGCGGTCCTCGCCGCGCCGCGTCGACGCCTACCGCGCCGCGGTGGTGGAAGGCGAGGCCGAACGCGTGCGCGAAGCCCGCCCCGGCGCACGTGCGCACATCGTGTTCACCGCGGCGTGCCGGCTCGGCGAGCTGGTCGGCGCGGGCTGGTTGGACGAGACCACCGCGATGGCGGTGCTGCTGGCCGCCGCCGCGAGGCACAACGGCATCGAGGGTTGGACCGAGCGCGAAGCGCTGCACCACGTGGAGAACGGCATCGCGCTGGGTCGCTGGCGGCCTCGCGTGCTGCGGTGACGCCCGACCACCGGGCCGGCGCGGGGGTCACTCCGGCACGTCGAGCCCGTCGCGGTCGGCCCACTCCAGCAACGGCTCCAGCGAGAACACCGCGTCGTCGATCCCGGCGTGCAGGTCGCCCAGCTCGGCGAACCGGGCGGGCACCGTGGCGATGGTGAAGTCACGCGGGTCCAGCGAGTCGATCTCGTCCCACCGCACGGGCGTGGACACGGTCGCCTCCGGCACGCCGCGCACGGAGTACGCGCTGGCGATCGTGTGGTCGCGGGCGTTCTGGTTGTAGTCGACGAACAGGCTGCGCGGGTCGCGGTCGCGCCGCCACCAGGCCGTGGTCACGTCGTCGGGCGCGCGCCGCTCCACCTCGCGGGCGAACGCCAGCGCCGCCCGCCGCACGTCGGCGAAACCCCACTCCGGCTTGATCCGCACGTAGATGTGCAGCCCGGACCCGCCCGAGGTCTTCGGCCAGCCCACCGCGCCCAAATCGGCCAGCACCTCCTGCGCCACGTGCGCGACCCGCCGCACCCGGTCGAACGGGCAGTCCGGCATCGGGTCGAGGTCGATGCGCCACTCGTCCGGCTTCTCCGTGTCGGCGCTGCGCGAGTTCCACGGGTGGAACTCCACCGTCGACATCTGCACGGCCCACACCACGTCGGCCACGTCGGTCACGCACAGCTCGTCGGCGTGCCGGTTGTACCGCGGGAAGTGCACGCGCACGGTCCGCACCCACGGCGGCGCGCCGCCGGGCAGCCGCTTCTGGTGCACCTTCTCGCCGGCCACCCCGGACGGGAAGCGGTGCATCATGCACGGCCGCTCGCGCAGCGCGCGCACGATGCCGTCGCCGACCGACAGGTAGTAGTGGGCGAGGTCGAGCTTGGTCTCCCCTCGCGCGGGGAAGTAGACGCGATCCGGGTTCGAGATCCGCACGACGCGGTCCCCGACCTCCAGCTCCACCGAAGGCACCTTTCCGGCCATGCGGGCCAACCTAACCCGGATCGCGTCGATCAGCGCGTCACCAGCCTCCTTCCGACGTTCGTGGCGGCGATCACGGCGGCCGCGACGGCGACGGCGGCGCCGACGAGGGGCACGACCGGCGCGGCCACCGCCCCGCCGAGCACACCGGAGCCCGCGATGCCCGTGTAGATGGCGGACGCGTTCAGGGCGAGCAGGAGGTTCGCCCGGTCCGGGTCGACCGCCACCAGGGCCGCGAACAGGGGCGGGTTGAACGCCCAGAACAACGCGCCCCACGCGGCCATCACGACGAACGCCGTCAGCCCGGTCAGCATCGTCGGCAGCACCACGAGCACCGCCGCGCAGCCGCCCAGCGCCACCAGCAACGGCGTGCGCGGCCCGTGGCGGTCCGCCGCGACCCCGCCGATCGCGTTGCCCAGCACACCCCCGACGCCGTAGGCGAGCAGGTGACCGCTGTCGGGCGGGTGGCCGGTGATCGGGCCCAGGTAGCCGTAGACGCTGAACGTGGCCAGGCAGGCCAGCAGCGACACGGCCAGCAGCCGTTGCACGGGCGGGTCGGCCAGCGGCGCGAGCCGTTGGCGGAACCCGACCGCCGGTCCCGGGCGCACCGGCGGCACGGCCGACCGCACCACCAGCGCCGCGACCACGCACAACACCGCCACCAGCACGAACGCCGCCCGGTAGCCGTGCCGGTCGGCGACGAACCGCCCGGCGGGCACGCCCAGCAGCGTGGCCGCGGTCAGGCCCGCCGTCACCACCGCCATCGCCTTGGCCCTGTGGCCGGGGTTGAGCTGGGCGGCGACCGCCGTGGCCGCCGGGGTGGCCAGCGCCGCGCCGCACGCGGTGAGCACGCGGGCCGCCAGCAGCAGGTCCAACGTCGGCGCCAGCGCCGCCCCGACGTTGCCCAGCGCGGCGACCAGCAGCGCGGTCACCAGCAGGCCACGCCGTTCGAACCGCGCGGTGAGCATCGCCAGCACGGGTGAACCGACCGCGTAGGCGAGGGCGAACGCGGTGATCGTCCCGCCCGCCGCGGCCGTGGTGACGCCGTGGTCGGCGGCCACCTCGGTCAACACCGCCGCGACCACGTACCCGCTGGAACCCGCCGCCACGGTCGTCGCGGCGAGCGCGGCGGTCCGGGCGCGCATCAGGACACCAGTCGGGGCGGCGCCGGGGTCAGGTGGGTGGTCAGGTCGGGTGGGCGGCGGCCGGTGAACGCCACCCGGTAGACGGTCTCCCGCACGAGGGCCACGGGTCTGCCCGCGCTGAGCAGGGTGGCCTGGCACCACAGGGCGGGCACGTCGTCGGGGTCGTCGGGCAACGGGTCGGCGAAGTCGGGGTCGTCGGGCGCACGGGTGGTGGTGGCGTAGTGGGTGGCCCGGTGGGCGCCGGTGACCAGCACGCCGAGCGGGGTGTAGCCGCGGGCGAGCTCGTCGCGGGCGGGCTCGTCCAGCTCGAGGCCGCGCTGGTGCACCAGCGCGGTGATCGCGGCGAGGCGCGGGCCGTGGTCGCCGAGGTGGGGCACGAGGTAGCCCTCGCGCCTGGTCACCACCGCGTGCGGCGGTAAGCCGAGCAGGTGGGCCTGTCGGGGGGTGAGGTGGTGCCGGGTGTCGGGTTGCCGGGGGTCGCGGCGCAGGCGGTAGCCCACCCACAGGGACAGCACGCGGGTGAAGGGGACGGGTACGTCGCGCAGGAACCTGGCCATGGTCTCGGCCCGGGCGCCTGCCTCGTCCGCGTGCTCGGCGGGTACGGAGTGGATCATCGGGGTGCACCTTCCGGTGAGGCCGCACACGTCGTTGTGCGGGCGTCGGTGCGATGGACCCACGATGAGGCCGCATTGATGCGGAAACATCGGTTGGGTGACGGAGAAGATCGCGCACGCGCGGGGCCGTCCGCACGACGTGCCGGGAGCATGGGCCCGGCGGGGTACGCGCGCGGCGGGACTGACCCGGTAGCGGTAGGCGAAAAGCGCATACCCGAGGCGATGACCGCGACCGCCCGGACGGCCAACCTTGGTGTCGTCACATCGGTCGTTCGGGGAGGGAGCGCCGTGATCGCGGTAGCGACAATCATCGGCAGTGCGGGCGTGGTCCTGCTCATGGTCGGACTCGTGGGCGGGGGATTCACCTTTTCGGGCGGATCGATGCCCCGGGTCGACAAGGCGTCGAGGAAGCCGTGCCTCGCGATCGGCGGCGTGTTGGTGCTGTTGTCCGTGGGGATGGCGGTCACCGCCGAGCTGAGGCCCGTGCCCGCCGGCCCCGCGTCGGCCATCTCGGTGGCGAGGTGACGGGAATCCGGTCGTAACGTTCACCCTCCGAGATGGGACAACTACGGTGAATGACCGATGTGGACTGAACCGGGTAATGCATACCGCCACATGGCCCACATCAGGTACAGGGAAGGGGTAAGCCGTGGACTGGTCCTGTCCCGGAGTGGTGTCGATCCAGCGGATCGCCGCCGGCGACGCGGTCGACCGGCACCTGTCATGGGCGGTCCTGGTCACCAACGACCTCGTCGTCGCACCCGCGCCGCTCGACTGGTTGCGCGACCCGGAGGTCGACTTCGAGGTGCTCGTCGCCTCGGCCCGGCGCGCCGGACCGGGCGTGGTGGAGCGAATCCGGGTGCGGCGAGCGGACGTCGTCGGGCTCGACGGGGCACCGGGCGGAGCCGCCGCCATCCTGCGGTTGGCGCACCGCTCGCGCCACCGACCGCACGCCGGCGAGTTCGAGCGCGACGAGTTCGAGGCCGTCCTCGCCGGGGAGACCGGCGAGGTCGACATCTGGCGGGCGCTGGTCGCGGTGGGCGCCGTGCCGGGAGACCTGCTCGACCGGGAGGTGCTGCCGGTCCTCGGTGCGGTGGCCTCCTGGGAACGGGCACGCCGGGCGGGCTCGGTCCACGAGCGCCTCTCTTCGCCGCGTGAGCTGACCGGCTCGTGGTGCTGCGTGTTCAAGTGCTGTGACGACTGCGTCGGGAGTTGGTCGTGATGGCCGCGCTCCGCCTGCCCGGCCGGGTCGTCCTGGTGGACGGGGTGGTCGCGCTGCTCGTGTGCGGGCTCGACCTGCTCATGTCCTGGAGCCCCGGCCGCGACGCCGAGTTCGGCACCTGGGCCGCACCCCTGTACGCCGCGGTCGGCTACCTCGCGCTGGCGGTGCGTCGACGCCACCCGATCCCGGTGTTCGGCGTCATGGCGCTGCACAGCGTGACCGCCGCACTGATCTTCCACGCCTACATCCCCAACCTCGGCGTCTGGGTGGCCCTCTACACGGTCGCGCAGCGGTGCGAGTCGAGGAGTGCGCTCGCCTGCCTGTTCGCCGCGGCGGTCCCGGCGGCCGTCAACGTGGTCCACACGGTCAGCCGACAACCGCCCACGAACCGGGTGGACGCGCTGATCGGTGTGACCTCGGCGCTCGTCGTGTTCAACGGCGCCGCGTTCGGCATCGGCCGGTGGGTGGGGTGGAGCCTGCGGCAGCGCCGGATCGAGGCGGAGCGCGCCGCGGCGGACGCGGTGGCCGACGAGCGGTCGCGGATCGCGCGCGACCTGCACGACGTGGTCGCGCACGCGGTCACCCTGATGCTGTTGCAGGCCGGGGGAGCGGCGCGGTTCATCCGGGCCGACCCCGAGCGCGCGCGGCAGGCGCTCGGGCACGTGGACGCGTTGGGTCAGCAGGCGATAGTCGAGCTGCGGCGCATGTTGGGCCTCATGCGTCCCGAACTCGGGAGCGCACCCGGCGGACCGTCGTCGCTGGGGGGCTTGGGCCGGCTCGACGACCTGGTGGCGAGCACGCAGACCGACGACCTGCGGGTCGAACTGACCCGGACGGGTGAGAAGTACCCGCTGGAACCGGGGGTGGACCTGTGCGGTTACCGGATCGTGCAGGAGGCGCTGACCAACGCCATCCGCTACGCCCGACCGTGCACCACCGTCCACGTGACGGTCGAGTGGCGGCCCACGACCGTCGAGCTGGCCGTCGTCAACCACGTGGCGGGGCGACCCTCCCGGGCCCTGGCGACCGGGCACGGGGTGCTCGGGATGCGGGAACGGGCGCGGGCGATCGGTGGCTGCCTCACCGCGGGCGTCGAAGCCGACGGGACCTTCGCGGTGCGCGCCACGCTACCCACCGGAGGCCGGCTTGCCGTCGGCTCACCCGCGACCGCCGGAGGCCTCGGTGGGTGACCACGAGCCGATCCGGGTGCTCGTCGCCGACGACGAGCCGCTCGTGCGCGCCGGACTGGCCATGCTCATCGACGCCGAGGAGGACCTGGTCGTCGTCGGCCAGGCCGGCAACGGGTTCGACGCGGTGGAACTGGCCCGCACCGCGCGACCCGACGTCGTGGTGATGGACGTCCGCATGCCCGGCAGCGACGGCGTGTACGCGACCCGGCACCTGGTCTCCGAGGAGTTCGTGGTCGATCAGGCCTTCACCACCGCCGTGCTCATGCTCACGACGTTCAACGACGACACGGCCGTGCACGACGCGCTGCGGGCGGGGGCCTCCGGGTTCCTGCTCAAGAACACCGCGCCGAGCGCGCTGTGTGAAGCCGTGCGCCACGTCGCCGCCGGGCACGCGTGGCTCGACCCCGTGGTGGCACGCCGGCTGCTCGCGGAGTTCGCGTCCCGGCCGGACTGCGCGCTGCCCGTGCCCGCCGAGCTGGCGCGACTGACCCTCCGGGAAACCGAGGTGCTGATCCTCGCGGCGCACGGGCTGCCCAACGCCGAGATCGCCGCCCACCTCGTGATCAGCGAGGCGACGGTCAAGACCCACGTCTCCAGGGTGCTGACCAAGCTGGACCTGCGCGACCGGTCGCAGGCGGTCGCCACGGCCTACAAGTGCGGGCTCGTCCACCCCGACGACCGCCCGCCGCACCGCGCCCGCTGACCTCCGCCCCACCGCGCCCGCCGACCGAACGCCCACTGTGGGCAACGTGAGGGCTGCTCGATTTCACACCTGTGATCCACCGTTGACCGGCCGACCCCCGCCTCGGTACTGCTGGTCGATGGCCTTCAGTCGACGTCGGTTCGGCCTGCTCGTGACGGCTCCCGCGATCTCCGCGCCGGCGGGCAGCCCCGCTCCCGCGCGCCCCGACGTGGCCGACGCCCTGCGCCGGGCCGCCACGTTCCTGGACGAACGCCTCTCCTACCGCGGCGGCTACGTCTGGAGCTACCTGCCCGACCTGTCCCGCACGTGGGGCGAGATGGAGGCCAACCGCACCATGTGCTGGGTCCAGCCACCCGGCACGCCGTCCGTCGGCCACGGCATGCTCGACGCCTACCACGCCACCGGCGACGAGACGTTCCTGCGCGCCGCCGAACGGACCGGGCTGGCACTTGCCCGGGCGCAGCTCCCGGTCGGCGGCTGGAACTACGTCCACGACTTCGCCGGCCCAGCGTCACTGCGCCGCTGGTACGCGACGATCGGCGCGAACGGCTGGCGGCTGGAGGAGTTCCAGCACCACCACGGCAACGCGACGTTCGACGACGGCGGCACGGCGTCCGCCGCCCAACTGCTGCTGCGGCTGTACCTGGAACGCCGTGACCACCGGTTCCGCACGGCGGTCGAGCGCGCGATCCGGTTCGTGCTCAAGGCGCAGTTCCGGGGCGGTGTCGCGGACGGCGGCTGGCCCCAACGCTTCCCGCACCACCCCGGCGCGCCCGAGACCACACCGTGGCCCGACACGCGCCCGCCGTGGCTGGCCGACGACGTCGGCCACGGCATGGAGGACGGCGACTACACCGGCCACGTCACGTTCAACGACGACGTGCTGGGCGAGAACGTCAAGTTCCTCCTCCTGTGCGCGTCCACGTTGGGCAGGCGCGACCTGCTGGAGCCGGTCCACCGCGCCATGCGCTGCCTGCACCGCCTCCAGCAGCCGGGTCCCCAGGCGGGCTGGGGCCTGCAGCACCTGTCCCGCGCCACGGCCGGCCGGCCCGCCGGCGCACCCGCGGGCGCCCGGTCCTACGAGCCGAGGGCGCTGGCCACCCACACCACGCAGACCAACGTCACCCAGCTGTTCCACTACTTCCGCCTGACCGGCGACCAGAGCTACCTGGCGCGCGTGCCGGAAGCCCTCGCCTGGCTGGACAGCTGCCGCCTCACCGACCGGCAGGTCGGCGAGAACCCGCTGCTGGCCGGCCGCACGCACCCGACGTTCGTCGAACCGGCCACGAACCGCGCCCGCTTCGTCCACCGCTTCGGCTCGAACGTCCGCAACGGCGCCTACTACTACGACTACGACCACCGTTCGACGCTCAGCCACTACTCCGCCGGCCGGGTCGTCGACACCGAAGCCCTGCGCGCCACCTACGACGAGCTCAGGTCGCTCACCCCGGCGCAGGTCGCCGACCTCAGGTCCAGGTCCCCGCTCAGCGGCCGGCCCATCCCGCCGCCGCGCTACTTCTCCCTGCGCGACCTGGCCCTGACCGACCTGTTCCTCGATGCGCCCCAACCACTTCCCGCCGTCACGGACGCCCAGGTGCAGGCCCTGGTCACCGACCTGGGCGCCAAGGACCACTGGCTCACCCCGGCCGACGCCGTGACCAACCCCTACCGGGGCCCGGCGCCCGCCCACCCGTACGACGGCACCGCGTACACGAGCAAGCACGTGGGCGACGTCCACGACACCTCGCCCTACGACCCGCGCACCCCGCCACTCGAACCCCCGTACACGCCCACCGAGCGCCCGCTGGTCATCAGCACCGCGGCGTACGTGGCGAACTCCGGGAAGCTCCTGTCCTGGCTCGCCCGCTGACCGGAGCACCGGCGTCCGCGTCGGTGGTGACCTCCCGGCGTGCTCAACTCTCCACCGGACGCGACGCCAACCACAGCTGGTGCTCCCGGCTGATCGCCTCCTCGGCCTCCGCCACCGCCTCGGCCCACGACGCCTCGTCCGCGTCCAGCAACTTCGCCCGCACCAGCACCAGCTCGCGCGCCGCCAGCGAGTACCCGGTCGCCTGCGACGAGTGCCGCCGCGTCGCGAGCCACGCCGCGCCACTGGCGACGGCCGCGGCGAGGATGCCGGAGGCGTCGACGTCCCACACGCCGAACGCGCGCCCACCCGCGAGCACGATGGCGAGCACCTCGCCGACGATCAGCGCGATCCGCCACTGCATCGCCCGCCGGCGGTCGGCCTGCGCCTTGGCCGTGTACCACTTCTTCTGCTCCTGGAGCCGGTTCTTCACGTACGCCGTCCGCCGCCGCTCGAACGGCGCCTCCCGCAACGCCGTCATCGCGGACGTGGCCGACGGGTCGTCGCTGTCCAGCGGCAGCCGCTGCTCGCTCTGCGCGACCACCTCGCCCACCCGTTCCTGGAACAACGCCCTCGGCCGCGCCACGTCGGCCGAGAACGGCGCACCGGCCACGGCGTACCGCCAGGACAGCGTCTTGATCGACTCGGCGACCGCGCGCCCGGCGTACCAATCGCGCTCCGGCTGCTGCGTCCACAGCAGGATCTCCACCACCAACGCCACCGAGAACGCCACCAGCGCCAACAGCCCCCACGGGTGGACGGCGGTCTGGCGCTCCCACTCCAACGCGCCGCCGACGGCCGCCACGACCGCGCTGACCAGGCGGGTCCGGCTCCACGTCAGCGTCAGCCGCTGCCCGCGCCGCGACGTGCGCTCGGCGTCGTGGAAGAAGCCGGGTAGGTCGGCATCGGTCATGGCCCTCCATCCGTGACGCGGCCCGGGATCACCGCCCGCACCACGGCGTCCACCCCGGTGCCGGCGGCGGCGATCATCCCACCGGACGGCTCCCACACCCCGGAACGACCCGCCGCCGACTCGTACCCTTCACCCGTCGAGCCCGCGAAGCTCGCGATCGCCACCCACACGTCGTGCCCGACCGCGATCCGCCGCGCCCGCTCTTGCACCACCCGTGAATCCCAGGCGTGCTCCAGCACACCGGCCACGTACACGTCCACGCCCAACGCCACCGTGTCCGCCGCGTGCCGCCGCACGCCGGTGTCCTTGCACACCGCCAACCCGAGCCGCACCCCGTCCACCTCGACGACCGCGGGCGCGTCACCGGGGCGGAAGCGCACCGACTCCCGACCGCCCAGCCACATCTTCCGGTACGCCACCCGCACCCCGGCGGCGGACACCTCCAGCACGCCGATGTTCGGCCCGCCGACGGGCCCGCCGGCCCACGTGCCGCCCGCCCCGCCGAACGACCCGCCGACCGGCGCGCCCGCGAACGCCACGGTCCCCGTCTCGGCGCACGCCCGCACCAACGGCTCCACCAGGTCGAACGGCACCACCGGCGCGTCGAGGTGGTAGCCCGTCAACGACAGCTCCGGGAACACCACCACCCGCGCCCCAGCCGCGCGCACCGCCTCCGCGTGGGCCGCCACGTTGGCGGTCACGTCGTAAGGGGCGCAACGCGGCTGGGCGACGGCGATCGTGATCACCAGACGACCCTAACGACCTCACCGACCCGGCCGCGGCACCTTCGCCCAATCGACGTCGGAGGCCAGGTAGAAGCCGGTGTAGGCGGGCTGGTTGTAGGCGGTCTGCTGCCTGGCCACGTCGACCCGGTACTGCGGGTCGTGCATCAGCGTGTAGAGCTTGTGGCCGGTGACCTCCGTGCTCACGTAGACCCGCAGCGCCGAGCTGTCCGCCGTGCGCACCACCAGCTCCTCGCGCCAGTCGCCCAGCACGTCCGCGACCAGGGACGGGTTGCCCTTGGTGTGGTTGTTGGTCCGCGTGCCCTCGGCGGTCAGCAGGGTGCCACGCCGCCAGTCCTTGATCGTCGGCGTGACGTCCAGCGCGCCGTCCACGACCTGCGTGGTCAGGTCCGCCGCCCAGCGGATGCTCGCGTTCGTGCCGGGGATCGCGGTCGACAGCGGACGCCCGTCGGCCGACCACAGCCCCGCCGCGTCCGTGCCGCCCGGCAACGACGCCCACGTCTCCAGCCCCGGCTCGTCCGGCAGCACGTCACCGACCATGCCGCGCCCGGTGTCCCGGCCGGTGTAGCCGCCGTAGATCACCTCGCCCGTGGCCGCGTCGCGCAGCGCGTAGCCGTAAGGCGCCGAGGTCCCGCCCTCGTGCACCATGTAGATCTCCATCCCCGGCCGGGCCGGGTCGACGTCGGTCACGTGCAGCGCGTCGCCGTGCCCGAGCCGCGCCACCGCGCCGGGGTTCGCGCTGCCCGGCGGCATCACGTCCGCGGAGTGGTAGAGCACCTTGCCGTCGTGGTCGATGGTGGACGCCCCGTAGACGATCTCCTGCTTGCCGTCGCCGTCCACGTCCGCCGCGCTCAACGAGTGCGCGCCCTGCGTGGTGAGGCCGCCGTGCTCCGGCGACGTGCCGTCCTTGCCGTGCGCCGGGAAGTTGAACGGGTTGGTCATCGGCACCCAGCCGCTGTCGATGAACCAGTCCTTGACCAGCTTGCGGCCGTTCCACCGGTACGCCACCAGCGTCGTGCGCGTGTAGTAGCCACGCGCGAACACCGCCGACGGGCGCTTGCCGTCCAGGTAGGCCACCCCGGCGAGGAACCGGTCCACCCGGTTGCCCGGCTCGATGCGGGAGTACGCGTAGTCGCCCCACATGAGCCCGTCGTCGTGCCGACCCGGTTCGTAGCGCACGGTCTCCAGCTCGCGGCCGGACTTGCCGTCGAACACGGTCAGGTACTCCGGGCCGTCGACGACGAACCCGGCGAACGCCCGGAGGTTGTTGCGGGTGCTGCGGCCCGGCGCGTACACGTCGACGAAGTGGTCGGCCAGCGACCGCGCGTCCGCGTCGGACAACGGGTAGGCGTGCCGGACCGGGATGCCGAACGCCTCCTCCAGGGTGGCGGGCCAGCGCCCGGCCACCACCTCGGGATGCGCGTGCCAGCCCTTGAACATCTCCACCACGTGCTCGTAGTAGCCCGCGGCGCTGAGCCGGTAGTCGTCGCTGTGCGAGTAGCCCGCGCGCACGTCCTCGCGCGGCATCGTCACGTACCGCTCCGAGACCGCGTTGCCGCGCCGGTCGTACGTCGTCACCTTCGTTCCCGGCGCGGTCTTCATCATCATCTCCGAACGGCCGTCGCCGTCGAAGTCGTAGACCAGGAACTGCGTGTAGTGCGCGCCGGAGCGGATGTTCACGCCCAGGTCCACGCGGTGCAGCAACGTGCCGTCGAACCGGTAGGTGTCGACGTAGGTCGGCCCGGTGTAGCCGACCTGCGAGACGTCCTTGCTGTTCGACGGGTCCCACTTCACCACGTACTCGTAGCCGCCGTCGCCGTCCACGTCGCCGACGCTGACGTCGTTGGCCGAGTACGTGTAGGCCTCACCGGCCGGGGTCACGCCGTCGGCGGGCTTGCGCAGCGGCAGGTCGTAGGACCCGCCCGCCCACGGCGACACGGGGTCGCTCGCCTCGCCCTGCCGACCGCGGACCACCGGCGCCACCCGGTACTCCGAGCCGCCGCCCTCGGCGTCGAGGTAGTTGGTGCTGTCGGTGACGGTGGCGATGCGGCGGCCGTCGCGGTAGACCGCGAACGCCGGACCGGCCAGGCCGGTGGCGGTGTGGCCGGTGACCTCGTGGCGCAGCAGCCGCCAGCTCAGGAACACCCCGCCGGCGGTGCGCGCGGCGACCAGGCCGCGGTCGAGGCGTTCGAGCCGCGGGCCGTCGGGCGTGGCCGAGGCGGGGGAGTGGACGGCGGACGTGCTCAGGACTAGCGCTAGGGCCGCCAGCACGGCGGGCAGGGCTCTGACGGGGGTCATCTGCGGCCTCCCAAGGGCGCGACGTTGCGCGGGGTGCGTGACGCCGCCACACGATGAACCGTTTCAACGAGAAAGGCAAGACCTGGGTTCGCGGGCGTTGCAGCGCTGAAAAATCAGTCTTGACGCCATGATGGGGCTCACCTAGCTTGGTTGAACCGATTCAATCGAAGGGTGAGGGTGATGGGACGAATGTCTCGCCGCGGCGCGGGGGGCCTGCTGGTCGGGCTGTTGTCGCTGACCACCGCGCTGTCGGGCTGCGGCGCCGAGTCGGCCGACGGCCCGGTGACGCTGCGGTTCGTCTGGTGGGGCAACGAGGACCGCGCCAAGGTCACCAGGGCGGCGGTCGACGAGTTCCAGCGGCGCAACCCGGACATCAAGGTCGAGACCGAGTACAGCGGCTACGACGCGTACTTCCAGAAGCTGTCCACCCAGGTCGCGGGCGGCGCGGGACCGGACCTGCTGCAGCTGGACCGGGCCACGGTCGGCGAGTACGCGGGCCGCAACGTGCTGGCCGACCTCGCCGAGTACACCGGCAAGGAGCTCCGGCTCGACAAGATCCCGCCGAACCTGCTGGAGGGCGGCAAGGTCGACGGCAGGCAGTACGCCGTGGCGGGCGGCGCGACCACCCAGATGCTGATCTTCGACCCCTCGCACTTCGAGGCCGCGGGCGTCCGGGTGCCGACCGCGCCGGGGGAGAAGTGGACCTGGGCGCAGTTCGCCGAGGCGATGGCGAAGGTCGGCGCGGCCGGGCAGGTCGCGGGCACCACCGACTTCGGCTGGGCCGTCGACTGGTTCGAGGTGTGGCTGCACCAGCACGGCAAGTCGCTCTACACCGCCGACGGCAAGCTCGGTTTCACCGCCGACGAGCTGGCCGAGTACTGGGAGGTGATCGGCACGATGCGGGCGGGCAAGGGCGTCTCGCCGGCCGAGGTGACGACGAAGATGGACGGCTCGGTGCAGAACTCCGGCATCGTGACCAAGCAGGCCGCCTCCGAGATCGGCTACGACTCGGCCGTCACCGGCTACTTCGGCGCGTTCGGGCCGAACCTCGCGCTCGCGCCGCTGCCCAGCGACGTGGCGGAGAGCGGCATGGCGGCCATGCCGCCGGTGTCGTTCGCGGTGTCCCAGCGGTCCAAGCACAAGGCCGCGGCGGTGAAGCTGCTCGACTTCCTGCTCAACGACCCCGAGGCGGGCAAGCTGCTCGGCGCGTCGCGCGGCGTGCCGCCGAACGAGGAGATCCGCGCGCAGGTGTGCTCGTCGGCCGAGGGCGGCAGCAAGGCCGTGTGCGACTACGAGGCCGCCCAGCAGGACAAGATCGGCCCGGCGTTCGGCGCCTGGCCCACCGGCTCCTCGGCCATCAAGCGGGACTTCCAGCGCACCTACGACGACGTGATCTTCAACCGGGTGAGCGCCGCGGACGCCGCCAAGCGCGTGGTGCAGGACGCCGAGCAGTCGCTGGGGTCCTGAGCATGACCCAGTCCGTGCTCACCGGCACGTCGGGCGCCACCGAGCCCCCGGTCCTGGACGGCCCGCCGCCGACGTCCGCCGCGCGCGGCAGGCGGCGGGGCCAGGGCGTGGCCTACCTGTTCCTGTCGCCGTGGATCGTCGGCGCCGCGCTGCTGACCATCGGCCCGATGGTCGCCTCGCTGTACCTGTCGTTCACCGACTACGACCTGTTCACCGCGCCGAACTGGATCGGCCTGGACAACTACGTCACGATGTTCACCGGCGACGAGCGGTTCTGGCACGCCGCGTGGGTGACCACCGAGTACGTGCTGATCTCGGTGCCGCTCAAGCTCGGCCTCGCCCTCGCGGTGGCGCTGCTGCTCAACCGGCCCCGCCGGGGCGTCGGGCTGTACCGCTCGGCGTTCTACGCGCCGTCGCTGCTCGGCGCGAGCGTCAGCGTGGCGCTGGCCTGGCGGGCGCTGTTCTCCACCGACGGCACCGTCGACGGGGTCCTGTCCTCGGTCGGCCTCGACACCGGTGGCTGGGTCGACCAGCCCCAGTACGCGCTGCTCACGCTCGTCGCGCTGGCCGCGTGGCAGTTCGGCGCGCCGATGGTGATCTTCCTGGCGGGCCTCAAGCAGGTGCCCAAGGAGCTCTACGAGGCCGCGGCGATCGACGGCGCGGGACCGGCGCGCCGGTTCCTCGGCGTCACGCTGCCCATGCTGTCCCCGGTGATCCTGTTCAACCTGGTGCTGGAGACCATCCACGCGTTCCAGGCGTTCACCGGCGCGTTCGTGGTCAGCGGCGGGCGGGGCGGTCCCAGCGACTCCACCCTGCTCTACCCGCTGTACCTGTACCAGCGCGGGTTCACCGACTTCCGGATGGGTTACGCCTCCGCGATGGCCTGGGTGCTGCTCGTGGTGGTCGCGGTGCTGACCGCCCTGGTGTTCCGCAGCGCCCGGCGCTGGGTGTTCTACGCGGGGGAGAACCGGTGACGCTCACGAAACGCCTCGGGTGGCACGGGCTCGTGGTGGCCGTGCTGCTGGTGCTGCTCTACCCGGTGGTGTGGCTGGTCTCCACGTCGTTCAAGCCGGCGACGGAGGTGATCTCCACGCTCGCCCTGCTGCCGCGCGAGCCCACCGGCGACAACTACGCCGAGGTGTTCGACGGCGTCGGCGAGTTCGGCGTGCTGCACTACTTCTGGAACTCGCTGGTGATCTCGGTCGGCGCGGTGGTCGGCAACGTGCTGTCCTGCTCGCTCGCCGCCTACGCGTTCGGGCGGCTGCACTTCCGCGGTCGCGGCCCGATGTTCGGGTTCATGATGATCACGATCATGCTGCCGCAGCACGTGGTGCTCATCCCGCAGTACGTCATCTTCCAGCAGATGGACATGGTGAACACGTTCTGGCCGCTGGTGCTGCCGAAGTTCCTCGCCACGGACGCGTTCTTCATCTTCCTGATGGTGCAGTTCATCCGCGGCCTGCCGCGCGAGCTGGACGAGGCCGCGACGCTGGACGGCTGCGGCCCGGTGGGCGTGTTCCGGCACGTGATCCTGCCGCTGCTGCGGCCGGCGCTGATCACCACGGCGATCTTCACGTTCATCTGGACGTGGAACGACTTCTTCTCGCAGCTGATCTACCTCAACGACGCGGAGAAGTTCACCCTGCCGCTGGCGCTCCAGCTGTTCATCGACCAGGCCACCCAGTCCGCGTTCGGCCCGATGTTCGCCATGTCGGTGCTCGCGCTGCTGCCGATCGGCCTGTTCTTCCTGGCCTTCCAGCGGTTCCTGGTGGACGGCGTGGCGACCTCCGGGCTCAAGGGGTGAGCGCCTGGGCGCGCCCGTTGGCGCTGGTGGCCGAGGTGCTGCTGATCGGGGTGCTGGTGACCGTCGCGGCGCTGCCGGTGGTGACCGCGCTGCCCGCCGCGGCGGCGGGCGCGGTGCTGCTGCGCGAGCTGGTGGACGACGGCCGCACGCCGACCGCGCGGCGGTTCGCCGTGCTGCTGGGGCGGGCGGTGCGCGACCCGTTCGCGGTCGCCGTCCCGCTCGGGGTGCTGGTGGTCGGTGCGCTGGACGTGCTGGCGTTGATGGGCGGGCTGCCGGGCGCGAACGTGCTGGGTCCGGTGATCGGGTCGGCGCTGGCCGCGGTGGTGCTGGTGCTGCTGCGGACGGCGGCCCGGTGGAACCCGGGCGACCGGTGGGCCGTGCTGATGGCCGAACCGTCGCGTGACTGGGGCGGCTACGCCTACCTGGTGGTCGCGCTGGCCGTGACCGGGCTGGTGGTCGCGCAGGCGCCCGCGTTCGCCGTCGTCGTGCCCGGCCTGCTGGTGTTCGCCGCGGTCGCGGTGGAGCGCCGGTGACGCCCCGGGTGGTGCTCGCCGGCGCGGCCGGCTACGGGCGGCTGTACCTGCGCGAGATCGCCGCGCTGGAGGCCGAGGGACGGGTGCGGCTCACCGGCGTGTGCGAGGTGGACCCGCTCGATGCCGAGGCGCGCCGGCTCGTCGGCGACCGGCCGGTGGCCGCCGACCTGGCGGAGCTGATGCGTGACGCGGACATCGGCATCGTGTCCACCCCCATGCACACGCACGTGCGGTTGGCGCGGCAGGTGCTGGCCGCCGGTGCGCACCTCGTGCTGGAGAAGCCGCCCACGCCCACGCTGGCCGACTGGCGGGACCTGGTCGACCGGTCCGGGGACCGCCTGGTCCAGGTCGGGTTCCAGAGCCTCGGCTCGCACGCTGTGCACCGGCTGGCCGGGCTGATGCGCTCCGGCGCGCTGGGCGAGATCCGGGGCATCGGCGTGCGCGGCACCTGGTCGCGCGACGACACCTACTACACCCGCGCGCCGTGGGCGGGCCGACGCGCGCTCGACGGCGTGCCGGTGGTGGACGGCGCGCTGACCAACCCGTTCGCGCACGGCATCGCGACCGCGTTGGCGCTGGACGGCAGCACGGGCGTGGACGACGTGCACGATATCGAGCTGGAGCTGCTGCGCGCCCGTGACATCGAAGCCGACGACACCTCGTGCCTGCGGCTGCGCACCCACAACGGCACGGTCGTCGTGGTCGCGGTGACGCTGTGCGCCGAGGTGGTCCGGGAACCGGTGCTCGTCGTGCACGGCAGCCGCCGCCGCGCCGAGCTGCACTACACCGAGCACCGGCTGGTGATCGACGGCATCGAGGAGCGCCACCGGCACGACTCGCCGCTGCGCAACCTGCTGGACCACCTGGCGGACCCGGACGTGCCGCTGCAGGCGCCGCTGGCCGCGACCGGCGCGTTCATGCGCGTGCTGGAGGCCGTCCGGACCGCGCCGGACCCCGTGCCGATCGACCCCGCGTGGTTGCGCCGCAACGGCAAGCGGGTGGACGTCGACGGCGTGGACCACGTGGTGGCCAAGGCAGCCGAGCACCTGCGCACGTTCGCCGAGCTGGAGGTGCCGTGGTCGCCGCTGGGCGGTGTCGCCCGGTACGGCTGGGACGGCGTGCGGCTGCCCCTGGTCGTGCCGCGGCCGGCGCTGCACCCGGTGCGCACGCTCGGCGGGGTCGTGGTCACCGGCGAGCACCCGGACGACCACCCGTGGCACCGGGGGATCGGCCTCGCGCTGCCCGACGTCAACGGGGTCAACCTGTGGGGCGGGCGCAACTACGTGCCCGGCCAGGGGTACGTGCCGGGCGAGCTCGGCCGGGTCGAGGAGACCGGGCCGGGCGAGCTGGCCTGGTGCGACTCGGCGGGCGCGGTCCTGCTGCGCGAACGCCGTCGCGTCCGCCGCCGGGTCGTCGCCGGCGGCTGGGAGCTGGAGTGGACCAGCGTGCTGACCGCGCCGGACCACGTGGTGCTGCACAGCCCGGGCAGCAAGGGCCGGGAGGGCGCGGGCTACGGCGGCTGGTTCTGGCGGCTGCCCGACCTCGACCCGCGGTCGGTGCGGGTCCACGGCCCCGACGGCGAGGGCGAGGAGGAGGTCAACGGCCGGACCTCGCCGTGGCTGGCGGTCGTGGTCGGCGATCCCGAGCGGGACCCGGGAGCACCGGCGTGGACGGCCGTGGTGTCCGGTCCGACCGACCCGTGGTTCGTGCGGGTGGGCCAGTACCAGGGCATCGGCTCGGCGCTCGCCTGGGACCGGCCGGTGGTGCTCGGACCGGGGCAGGAACGGGAGATCACCGTGCGGGTGGCGTTCTACGACGGCGTGCGGCCACCGTGAATTCGTCCAGACCATTGACAAGCCTTGTGCCGCAACAATAGCGTACTTGTGAAACGTTTCAGTCTCGGAGGTCGGCGTGCGACGTGTCTGCTTCCTGCTCCGGGTGCGCCCGGAGCGGATGGAGGAGTACCGGGAGCGGCACCGCGAGGTGTGGCCGGAGATGCGGGAGGCGTTGCGGGAGACCGGTTGGGGCAACTACAGCCTCTTCCTGGCCGACGACGGTCTGCTCGTCGGCTACCTGGAGACCCCGGACTGGGACGCCGCCCAGCGGGGCATGCGCGACCGCGAGGTGAACGACCGGTGGCAGGCCGAGATGGCCGAGTTCTTCACCGCGCTGGACGGCGGGCACCCCGACGAGGCCATGAGGCCCTTGACCGAGGTCTTCCACCTCGACTGATCAGGTAAGGAGTCCGACGTGGACACCACCACAGGAGCACCCGGAACGGGCGCCGCGCGGGAGGCCTTGGCCGGGCAGCGGATCGAGCTGCCGTCCTGGGCGTTCGGCAACTCCGGCACCCGGTTCAAGGTGTTCGCCCAGCGCGGGGTGCCGCGCACGCCGCACGAGAAGGTCGCCGACGCGGCCACCGTGCACCGGTTCACCGGCGTGGCGCCGTCGGTCGCGCTGCACATCCCGTGGGACGCGGTGGACGACTACGACGAGCTGGCCGGGTTCGCCCGCGGCCACGGCGTGTCGATCGGCACGATCAACGCCAACGTCTTCCAGGACGACGCGTACGTGCTCGGCAGCGTGTGCTCGCCCGACCCGGCCGTCCGCCGCAAGGCGCTCGACCACCTGATGCGGTGCGTCGACATCATGGACGCCACGGGGTCGCGCGACCTGAAGCTGTGGTTCGCCGACGGCACCAACTACCCCGGCCAGGACGACATCCGGGCCCGCCAGGACCGGCTCGCCGAGGCGCTGCGGGAGACGTACGGGCGGATCGGGCCGCACCAGCGGATCCTGTTGGAGTACAAGCTGTTCGAGCCCGCCTTCTACACCACCGACGTGCCGGACTGGGGCACGGCGTACGCGCACTGCCTGGAACTGGGCGAGCGGGCGCAGGTCGTGGTCGACACCGGCCACCACGCGCCGGGCACCAACATCGAGTTCATCGTCGCGGTGCTGCTGCGCGCGGGCAAGCTCGGCGGGTTCGACTTCAACTCCCGCTTCTACGCCGACGACGACCTGATGGTCGGCTCGGCGGACCCGTTCCAGCTGTTCCGGATCATGTTCGAGGTGGTGCGCGGCGGTGCCCTCGCGGTCGGGTCCGGGGTGGCGTTCATGCTCGACCAGTGCCACAACATCGAGCCGAAGATCCCCGGCCAGATCCGGTCGGTGATGAACGTGCAGGAGGCCACCGCCAAGGCGCTGCTGGTCGACCGGGACGCGCTGGCCGCGGCGCAGCGGGCCGGTGACGTGCTCGGCGCGAACGCCGTGCTGATGGACGCCTACAACACCGACGTCCGGCCGCTGGTGGCGTCGGTGCGCGAGGACCTGGGGCTGGACCCGGACCCGATGGCGGCCTACGCCCGGTCCGGCTACGGCGAGCGGATCGTGGCCGAGCGGGTCGGCGGGGAGCAGGCGGGCTGGGGTGCGTGAACGCGGGTCCGGTCGCTGACGCCCTTCCCCCTGCACGTGGTGCTGCTCGTCGCGCCTGGTGAGCGGCGGTTGTTGAACCTTTTCAGAGCTGCTCTGGGCAGGTGGGCCGGCCCGTTCGGACCAGTTGGGACGGGTGGGAGTGAATCGTTTCATCACTTGACGGCGGCTCGGTGGAGGTGTTGTCATGTGCCGGGCGAGGGGCGTTGCCCGGATCACACCTGGGAGCGCTCCCAGACACAGCGACGAAGGAGCAACGGTGCTCACCAACTCGTTCAGAGTGCGGGCGATCGCCGCCGTCACGGCGATCAGCGCACTGACCGGAGGCCTGCTGGTCGCCGGCGTGGCTTCGGCAGCCCCCGGCTGCGGGGTCGACTACGTGGTGCAGAACAAGTGGCAGGGCGGGTTCTCCGCGAACGTCACGATCAAGAACCTGGGCGACCCGGTCGACGGGTGGACGCTGGCCTGGTCGTTCCCCGGCTCGGAGCGCTTCGGCCAGGGGTGGAACGCGACGTTCGCCGCCTCCGGCGCGAGCGTGACGGCGACCAACGTGGACTGGAACCGGTCGATCCCGACCGGGGGCACGGCGTCGTTCGGCTTCAACGGCTCGATGACCGGCGACGTGGTCGGCGTGCCGACGACGTTCACGCTCAACGGCACCACGTGCACGGGCGGTGTCGACCCCACCACCACGACCACCACGTCGACCACGACAAGCACCACGACGACCACCACCACAACCACGACCACGACGACCCCCGGGCCGGGACCGTCGGACCCGACCGGCCGCAAGCAGGTCGAGCGCCTGGACCGCGGCGTGATCAGCGTGCGGTCCGGCAGCGGCAACCTGGTCAGCTGGCGCCTGCTCGGGGGCGACCCGCAGAACGTGGCGTTCAACGTGTACCGGGGTGCGACGAAGGTCAACGCCTCGCCCATCACCGCGTCCACCAACTACCTGGACAGCGGCGCGGCGGCGGACTCCTCCTACACCGTCCGCGCGGTGGTGAACGGGACCGAGCAGGCCGCGTCACCGGCGTCGCTCGGGTTCGGTGCCGGCTACCGGGACGTGCCGATCCAGTCGCCGGGCTCCGGCTACGTCGCCAACGACGCGAGCGTGGGCGACCTGGACGGCGACGGTGACTACGAGTTCGTGCTGAAGTGGGACCCGGACAACGCGAAGGACAACTCGCAGTCAGGCGTCACCGGCAACGTCTTCATCGACGCCTACACCCTGCAGGGCACGCGGTTGTGGCGCATCGACCTCGGGCGCAACATCCGGGCGGGCGCGCACTACACCCAGTTCCAGGTCTACGACTACGACGGCGACGGCAAGGCCGAGGTCGCGATGAAGACCGCGGACGGCACGCGGGACGGCCGGGGCACGGTGATCGGCAGCGCGAGCGCCGACTACCGCAACTCGTCGGGCTACATCCTGAGCGGGCCGGAGTTCCTGACCATGTTCAACGGTCAGACCGGCGCGGCGATGTCGACGGTGAACTACGATCCGCCGCGCGGCAACGTCGGCTCCTGGGGCGACACGTACGGCAACCGGGTCGACCGGTTCCTGGCCGGCACCGCCTACCTGGACGGCGCGCGACCGTCGTTGATCATGGCGCGCGGCTACTACACGCGTGCGGTGATCGCGGCCTGGGACTTCCGCAACGGCGCGCTGACCAAGCGGTGGACGTTCGACTCCAACAACCAGTCGGGGTACGCGGGTCAGGGCAACCACTCGCTGAGCATCGCCGACGTGGACGCCGACGGCCGCGACGAGATCGTCTACGGCGCGGCCACCATCGACGACACCGGGCGCGGCCTGTGGACCACGGGCCTCGGCCACGGTGACGCCGGGCACGTGGGCGACCTCGACCCGTCCCGACCGGGCCTGGAGTACTTCAAGGTCTCCGAGGACTCGTCGAAGCCGGGTTCGTGGTTCGCCGACGCCCGCACCGGCGAGCGGAGGTGGACCACCGCCTCGGGCAGCGACAACGGCCGCGGCGTGTCCGCGGACATCCACCCGGGCAGCCCCGGCGCGGAGTCGTGGTCCAACGCCGACGGCAGCCTGCGCAGCCCGAGCGGCACGAACGTCGGCCGCAAGCCGTCGTCGGCGAACTTCGTGATCTGGTGGGACGGCGACCCGTCCCGCGAACTGCTCGACCAGACCAGGATCGACAAGTACGGCACCGGCGGCGACACCCGCCTGCTCACCGGTTCCGGCGTGGCCTCGAACAACGGCACCAAGGCCACGCCCGCGCTGAGCGCCGACCTGTTCGGCGACTGGCGCGAGGAGGTCGTCTGGCGCACCTCGGACAACTCGGCGCTGCGGATCTACTCGACGCCCAACCAGACGGACCGCCGCATCCCCACGCTGATGCACGACACCATGTACCGCGTCGCCATCGCGTGGCAGAACACGGCCTACAACCAGCCGCCGCACCCGAGCTTCCACATCGGGAACGGCATGGTCACCCCGCCGTGGCCGGACGTGCACTACGCCGGCTGACGACTCCCCGCTGATCACGCTCCACTGCCGTGGCCTACCTCACTCGGGGTAGGCCACCGGCATTTCCGGGTGTGGATTCCACGGTCAGGGGGTATCAATCCGGGGATCGAGGGAGGTCACACCATGGGCAAGCACAGACTGGGCCAGTCCGAGGGACGTCAGTGGGGCGGTCCCGACCTGGTCAACGGCGCGGAGGACGCGCTGGGCCGGTCGGACGGCGAGCAGTCCGAGCAGCCCGCGGCGGACGGCGTGGAGGACGACTAGAACGACACCTCGACGTCCGGGTCCTCCGCGACCGAGCGCAGCGGGGTGACGGTCGGCCGTCCCTCGGCCAGCAGCGCCGCGTCGGTGCCGGGCTCCAGGCCGTCCTCGACCAGGACCGCGGCCAGGCCGATCGTGCCGTCGTCGCTGTCCTTGATCCTGGTGCGCACCGTGCCGAACTCGGCCAGCGCCGCCCGTTCGGGCTCGCCGACCTCGGGCCGGTTGGGCACGTTCAGGTTGAGCACGGCGCCGACCGGCAGGGCCGCGACCCGGTCGAACAGGGTCGACGCCACCGCGACGGCGGTCTCCCAGTGGTGCGGGAGGTCCGGGTCCAGCCCCACGTCGAGGGACACCGCCATGGCGCGCGCGCCGTTGATGGCGGCGGTCAGCGCCGCGCCGACGGTGCCGGAGTGCAGCACCGCGCGGCCGACGTTCGCGCCGCGGTTGACGCCGGAGAGCACGATGTCGGGCGGGTCGCCGAACGCGCCCTGGGACGCGACCAGCGCGATGAACGCGGGGTGTGCGGCGACGGCGTAGCCGGGCACGTCCGGCAGCCCGGGCAGCTCACGCCGCTCGACCTGGACGTGCCGGTCGTCCTCGGCGGCGGTCAGGCCCGCGCTCGTGCCGCTGGACTCGCGCGCGGGCGCGGCGACCACGGTCGTCCAACCGTGCGCCACCGCGCCGCGCGCCAGGGCGGCGAGCCCCGGCGAGTCGATGCCGTCGTCGTTGGTGATGAGCACCCTCATGCGTCCTCCCACAACCGCAGCCGCACCCGGTCGACCAGCGCGCGCACCACGTCGCCGCTGCCGGTGCCGAGCCCGTGCCTGGTCACGTTGACCGCGCCCGCCGCCGCGCCCAGCTTCAGCGACTCCTCCACGGACCGGCCCAGGGCGAGGCCCGCGGCCAGCCCGGCGGTCATCGAGTCGCCGCCGCCACGCGTGTCGACCGGGCTCAGGTCGGGCGTCTCCACGAGGTGGAGCGTGCCGTCGAGCCACGCCAGCGTCTCCTCGGCGGCCCGCGACACCACGACCGCGCTCGCGCCGGACTCGGCGACCCGGCGGCAGCCCTCGGCCAGGTCGGGCAGCGAGTCGGACTCGGCGAGCCCGTCCGACACCAGCTCCTCGTGGCTGACCTTGACCACGGTCGGCCCGCCCGCGAGGGCGGCGGCCAGCCGTTCGCCGGAGAGGTCCACGACCACGTCGCAGCCGTTGCCGCGGAGGTCCTTGGCGAGCCGTTCGTACACGGAGTCGGGCACGGGGGTGTCGGCCTCGGCAGGACCGCTGAGCACGGCGACGCCCGCGTTCAGCGCCTCGATCAGGGTCATCTCGTACAGGTCGTCGAGCTCGTGGCGCGACAGCGCGTCGGCGGGCATCCGGACCAGCTGGTCGCGCCCGCCGTCACGCCGGTCGTGCACGTAACCGCCGTTGCGGGCGGCGACGTCGCGCGCCTTCAGCTCGACGTCGATCAGGTGCCGCAGCACGTGCCCGGTCTCGCCGCCCAACGCCGAGCACAGCACCACCTCGGCGCCGAGGGACTCGATCATGCGCGACATCCACACCCCCTGCCCTCCGGCGTGGATGTGGATGTCGGGCGTGCCGTCCAGGTCTTCCACCGTGACGGTCAACTCTGGGGAGGGCGCGAACACCGCTACTCGACCGGGCATAACGGACACCTACCCGCTCTGCCGTTGATCGAATCACGGTTCGGCAGTAGCAGCAGGTCCCGACTCCGTCGTGGCTTCGGTCGTGCCAGGGATGAGGCCACCGGGCGACGGGTGCCGCACGGCCTGCGTCACATCGGGGGCAGCCGCGGCTCGGCGAGCCAGGTGCGGAAGTACGCCGTCAGCGGCTCGGGGGAGTGGCGTTGGGCCAGTGCCACGAAGTCGCTCGTCGTCGCGGTGCCGTGCCGGTGGGTCGCGGTCCACTCGCGGAGCGCGCCGAAGAACGCCGCGTCGCCCAGCCGGGTCCGCAGGCCGTGCGCGGTCAGCGCGCCCCGCTGGTAGACCCGGTCGTCGAACAGGTTCGCCACGCCCGGGTCGCCGATCCGGAGGTCCTGCGGCAGCCGGGCCAGCCGGGCGTGCGCGCGAGCGGCGTGCACGTCGGCGGCGGGGCCGCCGGACCGCTCGGACCACAGCCACTCCGCGTAGCAGGCGAAACCCTCGTTCAGCCAGATGTCGCGCCAGTCGGCCAGGCCCACGCCGTTGCCGAACCACTGGTGCGCCAACTCGTGCGCGACCAGCCGCTCGTGCCCGCGCCGCCCGTCCACGTGGTTCGCGCCGAACACCGACATGCCCTGCGCCTCGACCGGCACCTCCAGCTCGTCGTCGGTCACCACGACCTGGTAGGTCCGGAACGGGTAGGGGCCGAACAGCTCCTCGAACACGGTCATCATCCGCGGCTGGCGGGCGAAGTCGTGCCGTGCCGCGCGCAGCAGCCGCGCGGGTGCGGCCACGTCCTGGCCCTCGGTCAACGGCAGCCGCTCGTAGAGGCCGATCTGCACCGAGGCGAGGTACGTCGCCATCGGCTCGGCCTGCTCGTAGACCCACGTCGTGCTGCTGCCGCCCGTGCGCCGGTCGACCAGCACCCCGTTCGCCAGCACGGTGTACGGCGACGGCGCGGTGACGTGGACGCGGTAGGTCGCCTTGTCCCGCACCAGGTCGTTGCACGGGAACCAGGACGGCGCGCCGATCGGCTGGCTCGCCACCAAGGCGCCGTCGGTGAGCTGGTCCCAGCCCAGCTCGCCCCAGTGCCGCGAGCGGACCGGGCGGGCCACGCCCGAGTACCGCACCTCGACGGTGAACGGTCCGTCCACCGGCCGTGCGGGTCGCACGCGCAGCTTGCCGCCGCCGTGCACGTGCCGGGCGGGTCGGCCGTCGACCAGCACCCGGTTCACGGTCAGCGTGCCGAAGTCCAGCACCACCCGCGCGCACGGGCCGGCCGCGACGGCGGACAGCGTCGCCCGCCCGGCCAGCCGACCGGTGTGCGGCTTGTAGTCCAGTTCCAGGTCGTAGTGCGCGACCCGGTAGCCGCCGTCGCCGTGGTCGGGCAGGTACGGGCCCGTCATCGCCAGGCGGAGATCGGGTTGCCCAGCCAGCGCGTGCCCTCGGGCACGTGCTCGCCGCGCATCACCAACGACGCCGGGCCCACCGCCGCGTGCGCGCCGACCGTCGCGCCCGGCAGCACGATCCCGTGCGGGCCGAGGGTCGCCCCGTCCGCCAACTCCACCTGGTCCATGCGGAGGATCCGATCATGGAACAGGTGGGTCTGCACCACGCACCCCCGGTTCACCGTCGCGCCGTCGCCCAGCCGCACCAGGTCCGACTCCGGGAACCAGTACGACTCGACCCACGTGCCGCGCCCGATCCGCGCGCCGAGCGACCGCAGCCACACGGCCATCACCGGCGACCCGCCGGCCCGACCGACCAGCCACGGCACCGCCAGGACCTCGACGAACGTGTCCGCCAGCTCGTTGCGCCACACGAACCCGCTCCACAACGGGTGCTCCCGCGCCCGGAACCGGCCCACCAGCAGCCACTTCGCCGCCGCCGACACCGCGCACGCCAGCACGCCCGCCACGAGCAGCACCGGCCCGGCCGACAGCGGTCCGAACTCCCGCAGCGCGAACAGCACGCCGACGACCAGCGCCACGTGGCACATCACCGGCACGATCCGGCACAGCTCGACCAACGCCCGTGCCACGACCAGCCGGCGCGGCGGGTCGAACGTCCGGCTCTGGTCGCCCTGCTCGGCCGCGCGCGGCAGCTTCATCGGCGGCATGCCCAGGTACGAGCTGCCCGCCTTGGCGCGCTTGGGCGTCGAGGACAGCACGCCGACCAGACCCCGGTTCGGCACCGAACGGCCCGGCGCGGTCATGCCCGAGTTGCCCAGGAACGCCCGCTTGCCGACCCGCGCGGCGGCGATGCGCAACCAGCCGCCGCCCAGCTCGTAGGTGGCGACCATGGTGTCGTCGGCGAGGAACGCGCCGTCGCCGATCGTGGTCATCTTCGGCAGCGCGAGCACGGTCGAGGCCTCGACCCGGCGGCCGACCCTCATCCCGAGCGCCCGCAGCCACACCGGCGTGAGCAGGCTCGCGTACAGGGGGAACAGCACGACCCGGGCGGTGTTCATCAACCGTTCGGTGGTCCACGCCTGCCAGGCGATCCGGCTGTGCACGGGGTACGCGCCGGCCCGCAGCCCGATGCCGAGCAGCCGCACGGACCCGAGCACCAGCAGCGCGTACGAGCCCAGCCACGCGACCGTCGCCAACGGCACCGCGAGCAGCGCCGAGCCGAGCGTCAGCGGCTCACGCGCGATCAGCAAGACCGGGAGCACCGCCGCCGCCACCGGGAGCAGGCCCAACGCCGACGTCGTCACCGCGTAGACCAGCTTCCACCACCACGACCGGGGCGGACGCGGACCGGGACGGGCCGCCTTGCCGTGGCGCTGCGCCGGGACACCGGCCCAGCGCTGCCCCGTCGGCACGGAGCCGAGCACCCCCGAACCGGGCGCGACCTCCGCCCGCTTGCCGACGCTCGCGCCGGGGAACAGGGTGCTGCGGGCGCCGACCACCGCGCCCGCGCCGACCCGGAGGCGGCCGACGTGCAGCCGGTCGCCGTCCACCCAGTGCCCGGACAGGTCCACCTCGGGCTCGATCGCGCAGCCCTTGCCGAGCTTGAGCATGCCGGTCACCGGCGGCGCGGAGTGCAGGTCCACGTCCGGGCCGACCCGCACGCCCAACGCGCGGGCGTAGTGCGTGAGCCAGGACCCGGCGAGGTTCGTCGCGCCGCTGAACTCGGCGAGCCGTTCGGCGGTCCACAAGCGCAGGTGCACGCCGCCGCCGCGCGGGTACGTGCCGGGACGCAGGCCGCGCAGCAGCAGCCGCGCGCCACCCGCCGCGATCGCGACCTTGCCGGGCGGGCTGACGAACGCCAGCCACCCCGCGGCGATCCACCACCACGACACCGGCGTGGTGAAGCCGACGACGTTGCCGACCGCGGCCAGCGCCACCGACCACCGCAGGCCGACCAGGCTCATCAACGGCACCAGCAGCAGCGACTGGAGCACGCCGGTCCGCCGCGGCGTCGGCGCGACCTCGCGCGTGACGCCCTGGTGGCCGCTCAGCTCGTCCAGCCGCGCGGCCAGCGCGCGCAACGTGGGGTGCTGGTAGACGTCGTTGACCGAACCGCTCGGGTAGCGGGTCCGGATCGTGGAGACCAGCTGGGCCGCGGCGAGGCTGCCGCCGCCGTGGGCGAAGAAGTCCGCCTCGGGCCCGGCGATCCGGGAACCCAGCAGCTCCGACCACTGCTCGGCCAGCCACCGCTCGGTGTCCGTGAGGTCCCCGGCCGGCGCCGCCACCTCCAGCTCCGGCAGCGGCCACGGCAACGCGGCCCGGTCCACCTTGCCGGACGTGCGGGTGGGCAGGGTGTCGACGGCGGCCAGCAGCGGCACGAGCGCGGCGGGCAGCGCGGTCCGCAACCGGGCCAGCGCGTCGGCCTGGGCGAAGTCCTCGCCCGCGACCACGTAGCCGACCAGCACCTGGTTGCCCGCCTTGGTGGTGCGCACGGCCGCGGCGGCGCCCGCGACCGACGGCAGCGCCTGGAGCGCCGCGTCCACCTCGCCGAGCTCGATCCGCCGCCCGCCCAGCTTGACCTGCTCGTCCGCCCGACCGAGGAACAGCAGGCCCTCGGGCTCGGCGCGGACGAGGTCGCCGCTGCGGTAGGCGCGGTCCCAGCCCGGCCCGAAAGGAGCCAGCCCCGGCATCGGCGCGAACTTCTCGGCGTCCTTGGCCGGGTCGAGGTAGCGGGCCAGGCCGACGCCGCCGATGACCAGCTCACCGGAGCCGCCCATGGGGACCGGCGTGCCGCCGGCGTCCACCACGGCCAGTTCCCAGCCGTCCAGCGGCAGCCCGATCCGCACCGGGCCGTCACCGGTCAGCCGCGCCGCGCACGCCACGACGGTCGCCTCGGTCGGGCCGTAGGTGTTCCACACCTCGCGGCCGTCGACGGCGAGCCGCTCGGCCAGCTCCGGCGGGCACGCCTCGCCGCCGAAGATGAGCAGGCGGACGTCCTCCAGCGCGTCCACCGGCCACAGCGCGGCCAGCGTCGGCACCGTGGACACGACCGTGACCTCGCGCTCGACCAGCCACGGTCCCAGGTCGAACCCCGTGCGGACCAGGGCGCGCGGCGCGGGGACCAGGCACGCGCCGTGCCGCCAGGCGAGCCACATCTCCTCGCAGGAGGCGTCGAAGGCGACGGACAGGCCCGCGAGCACGCGGTCGTCCGGACCGATCGGGTCGTCGGTGAGGAACAGGCGGGCCTCGGCGTCCACGAACGCGGCGGCGGCCCGGTGCGAGACCGCGACGCCCTTCGGCTTGCCCGTGGAGCCGGACGTGAAGATGATCCAGGCGTCGTCGTCCGGACCGGGAGCGCCGACGAGGCCCATGGGCGTGCCGCGCAGCGCCAGCTCCCCGGTGATGACCGCGCACACGTCGGCCTCGGTGAACACGAGTTCGGCGCGCTCGTCCGGGTCGTCGGCGTCGACGGGCACGTACGCGGCGCCGGCGGTGAGGATCGCCAGCACCGCCACGTACAGGTCGACGGTCCCGGACGGGACGCGGACGCCGACCCGGTCGCCGGCGCCGATGCCGGCCGCCGCCAGCTCGCGGCTCCGCGCGTCGACCTCGTCGAGGAGTTCCCGGTAGGTCAACGAGGTCGTGCCGTCGTCCAGCGCGGGGGAGTGCGGGTGCCGACGCGCGGTGTCGGCCAGCACGTCGACCAACGTGCGCTCGGGAGCGGGTGCGCCGGCGCGGAACAGCGCGGGCGCGTCGACCGAGGTGGGGAAAGCGGTGTCGGGGGCGATGGTCACCGACGGGCACCGATGGGGCGAAGTCGCACTGTGAAGTCCTCCAAGAAAACGCCGACCTGCGACTTTACCGGGGATTCACGGGTGCGTCGCGCCGTCGTGACCACGAGTGGGTGGTGTCACATCGTGTAACGGCACCAGGTCGGGCGCGATCACTCCACAGTGGACGTTCCCAGTTCCTTGTGCACCAACGGCATCACCTCGGTGCCGAGCAGTTCGATCGCGTCCATCACGAGCTTGTGCGGCACGCCGGACCAGTCCATCTGCATCGCGTAGCGGTCGGCGTTCACGAGCCTGCCCACCGAGATGAGGCGTTCGGCCACCTCCGCCGGGCTGCCAGCGAAGATCGACCGCGCGCCCCGCGTCCACGAGTCGTACTCCGCGCGCGACGGCACGGGCCAGCCGCGCGCCCGCGAGCCGTACTTCATCGTCTCGAGCCAGTACGGGTGGAACGCCTCCTTGGCGTCCTGGGAGCGGCGTGCGATGAGGCCGATCGCGCTCATGGTGACGTCGAGCCGTCCGGGTTCCTGCTCGCCGGCCTCGCCCGCGCGCCGGTACAGGTCGACCAGCGGCGCGAACCGCTCCGGCTCACCGCCGATGACCGCGTACACCACCGGCAGCCCCAGCAGCCCCGCCCGGATCGACGACTCGGGGTTGCCGCCGGTGCCCACCGAGATCCGCAGCCGCGACCCGTAGGGCCTCGGGAAGACGTGCGCGTCCACGAGCGGTGACCGGAACTTCCCCGACCAGGTGATCGGGTCCTCCCGGTCCAGCTTCAGCAGCAGCGCCAGCTTCTCCTCGAACAGCTCGTCGTAGTCCTCCAGGCTCGCGCCGAACAGCGGGAACGACTCGGTGAACGACCCGCGCCCGGCCAGCAGCTCCGCCCGGCCCCGGCTGAGCTGGTCGAGCGTCGTGAACTGCTGGTACACCCGCACCGGGTCCTCGGTGCTGAGGACGGTGACGGCGCTGCTCAGCGTGATCCGCGACGTGACGCTCGCGGCGGCGGCGAGCACCGTGCCGGGGCTGGAGATCGAGTAGTCGGCCAGGTGGTGCTCGCCCAGCCCGTAGAAGCCGAGCCCCAGCTCGTCGGCCAGCTTGATCCGCTCCAACGTCTGCGCCAGCTTGTCCGCGACCGAGACCTGCTCACCGGTGATCGGGTCGCGGTGCCGGTCGCCGAAGCTGTAGACGCCGAGCTGCATTCCCTTTGTGGACACGTCAACAATCTAGCCCGACATTGGTGACACGTCAACATGTTGTTGCTAGCGTGAGGTCCATGGGCGAACCGCGGTGGCTGGACGAGCGGGAGGCGCGGGTGTGGCAGGCGTACCTGGCGGTCGACCGCGAGTTGCACAGCGCGTTGGAGCGGCAGCTGGTGCGCGACTCGGGGCTGTCCAACGCCGACTACGCCCTGCTCGTGCCGCTGTCGGAGGCCGAGGACGGCGTCGTGCGGTCACGTGAGCTGGGCGCGCTGGTCGGCTGGGAGCGCAGCAGGCTGTCCCACCAGGTCGCGCGGATGGAGAAGCGCGGGCTGGTGACGCGGGAGGAGTGCGTCGAGGACGCGCGCGGCTCGATGGTGCGGCTCACGCCCGCCGGCCGTGCCGCGATCGAGTCCGCCGCTCCGGGGCACGTGGAGACCGTCCGGAGGTACGTGTTCGACGGGCTGTCGGCGGAGGAGGCCGAGGTGCTGGACCGGGTGTTCCACCGCGTGCTGGACCGGATCGCGGCTGACGGCTGAACGCTGAACGCTGGGCGGCTGAACGTCGCCGGTCGGGCGGGGGCGGCTGGGCGCTGATGGTCGGGCTGGGTGGCCGGGCGTGGGCGGCCGAGTGGGGGCGGAGGCCCGAGGAACCCGGCGTGAGAAGAAGAGAGGCCGCGCGGGTGCGGCCCCTCCCCGGCCCCCCGGGATGCCGGACGGCGGCCAACCCGCTGACCCGCCCGGCGGGTGTCCGGCTGTCGGGGTCGCCGAACACCCCTCAGCGTCGCGCACTCGTGCGGGAGTCCGCATCGGCAATCCTCCGTATGCACCTCCGTATCCACGATTGCCCGATCATGTCCACCGATCTCCGTACGCTGTCACCCGGAATACGGAGAGCGGTGGATGCGCGGCGTGTGGCGCTCACACGAAAGTGGACGCCGCAGAACCCGATCGCACCACAAGGAGACGACGTGCAGCTGACCGCGGAGTTCGCCCCGGACCGACAGGCCCTCGTCGGCGGCCCACTGCGCGGATGGCAACACCACGCCCACGAGGACGCGCTGGCCCGCCGCGGCCCCGTGCACCCGGCGGAGCTGCCCAACGGCCTGGAAGTCCTGGTCACGACCATGGGCCTGGAGGCGACCCGGACGCTGCTCGGCGACGACCGGCTGGCCAAGGACGCCGC
The DNA here is from genome assembly GCF_040295345.1 of Actinosynnema sp. NPDC002837. NCBI lineage: Bacteria > Bacillati > Actinomycetota > Actinomycetes > Pseudonocardiales > Pseudonocardiaceae > Actinosynnema > Actinosynnema sp. NPDC002837. Next base: position 14,971 of record NZ_JBEOVG010000060.1, on the reverse strand, counting down.
CGGGCTGCGCGCCGCGATGCAGGACCAGTTGGCGCGCAAGGGCAGGCCGACCGACCTGTCGCGGATCATCGGCCCGTCGATGCTCAACAGCGACCCGCCGCACCACCGCAGGCTGCGCGCGCTGGTGTCGCAGGCGTTCACGGTCCGCCGCATCAACGCCCTGCAACCGGCCGTGGAGCAGACCGCGCGGGAGATGGTCGCGGCCCTGCCGGACGACGTGGACCTGATCGAGGGCCTGGCGTTCCCGCTGCCGCTCGCGGTCATCTGCGACTTGCTCGGCGTGCCCGTCGAGGACCGCGACCAGCTGCACCACTGGACCGCGGCGATGATGACCGAACGGCCCGAGCTCGTCGTGCCCGCCTCCGACGCCATGTTCGGCTACCTGGCCGGCCTGATCGAGTACAAGCGGGACCAGCCCGACGACGCGTTGCTCAGCGGCCTGGTGCAGGCGCAGGTCGACGGCGAGCGGCTGACGCCCGAGGAACTGCTGACCACGGCGATCCTGCTCGTGGTGGCGGGGCACGAGACCACGACCGGCCTCATCGGCAACGCCGCCGTCGCGCTGCTGGCCACGCCGGGCGCGTGGGACGCGGTGAACGACGACACCGTCGGCGCCGCGGTCGAGGAGGCGGCCCGCTGGGACCCGCCGGTCCGCGTCACGCCGCACTACCGCGCCACCGCCGACATCGAGCTGTCCGGCGGTGTGATCCCGGAGGGGTCGGTGGTGATGATCGGCCTCGGCACGGCCGGTCGCGACCCGCGGGTGCACGGCCCGTCCGCGGACCGGTTCGACCCGACGCGCGTGCCGGTGGGCGGCAACGCGGCGCTGGGGCACGCGGCGTTCGGGCACGGCGTGCACTACTGCCTCGGCCACCACCTGGCGCGGATCGAGGCACGGGCCGCGCTGACCGCTCTGCGGGCCCGGGCGCCGCGGGCCCGGCTGGCGGTGGACCCGTCCGAGCTGGAGCGCGGCGACAAGGTCGTGCCCAACACGTTCGCCTCGGTGCCCGCGCTGCTGGAGCCGTGACCGCTCAGGTCACCAGGCCCCGGCGGTAGGCGTAGACCACGGCCTGCACGCGGTCGCGCAGGTCGAGCTTGGTGAGGATGCGCGACACGTAGGTCTTGACGGTCTCGTGGCTGATCACCAGCGTGGCGGCGATCTCGCTGTTGGACAGGCCGTCGGCGATCAGGCGGAGCACCTCCAGCTCGCGCGGCGCCAGCGGCACGTCGTCGCGGGAGCCCTCGGCGGGCCGGATCCGCGTGGCGTACCGGCCGACGAGCTGTCGCGTCACCTCCGGGTCCAGCAGTGCCGCGCCGGCGGCGACGGTGCGGATCCCGTGCAGCAGCTGGGCGGGCGGCGCGTCCTTCAGCAGGAACCCGGCCGCGCCGGCGCGCAGCGCCTCGTACACGTACTCGTCCAGGTTGAACGTCGTCACCACGAGCACCTTGACGGGATCCGCGACGCCCGCGCCGGCCAGCAGGCGGGTGGCCTTGATGCCGTCGAGGACGGGCATCCGCACGTCCATCACCACCACGTCCGGGCGCAGGTGGGCGGCGAGGTCGACCGCGGCCTGCCCGTCACCGCACTCGCCGACCACTTCGAGGTCGGGCTGGGCGTCGATGATCGTCGCGAAGCCGGTGCGGATGAGCGCCTGGTCGTCGCAGACCAGGACCCGGATCGGGGCGGTCACGACGGCCTGCCCGCGGGGATGTCGGCCCGCACGACGAAGCCGCCACCGGGTCGCCTGCCCGCGTCGAACCGGCCGCCGAGCACGCCGACCCGGTCGCGGAGCCCGGTCAGCCCGCGCCCGCTCCCGCCCGGTGACGCGGTGCCCGGACCTTCGGTCGTCACCTCCACGGTGATCTCCTCCTCGCCGTGCAGGACGTGGACCACGGTGCGGCTGCCGTGCGCGTGCTTGAGCGCGTTCGTCAGCGCCTCCTGCACGACCCGGTAGGCCGCGACCTCGGCGCTGCCGGTGGTCTCGGGCGGACTGCCCTCCTGGCTGAACTCGACCGGCTGACCCGCCAGCCGGGTCTGCTCGACGAGAGCGCGAAGTTCGCCGACGGGCTGCGTGCCCGGGTCCGCCTCGTAGCCCGGGTTCAGCAGGTCGAGCAGGTGCCGCAGGTCGCCGATGGCGCGGCGGCCGGTGTCGGTCACGGCGGTCAGCGCCTGGTCGAGGCGTTCGGGTGCGGCGGTCAGGTAGCGCGCGGACTCGGCCTGCACGACCATGGCCGTCACGTGGTGGGTCACGACGTCGTGCAGCTCGCGGGCGATGCGCGTGCGTTCGGCGACGCGGGTGGTCTCGGCGACGTGGCGGCGGCGTTCGGCCTCGGCCGCGCGGGACAACCGCAGCCACGACCCGATGCCCCACGCGATGGCCAGCGTGAGGTAGAACGTCGAGAGCCCGACCACCCCCTCGCCCGGTGCGAGCCGCTCGATCGCGACCGCCAGCGGCACGTACGCCGCGGACAGCAGCGCGGCGGTGGTCCACCGGTGGTGGGCCAGGTGGGCGCCCGCGCTGATCAGCGCGATGGGCAGCGCGGTGCCCGCGACGGTGTGGTAACCGCGGAGCTGGTCGACGGCGAAGCCGAGCACCACCAGGACGAGGCTGACGGCCGGCCACCGCCGCCGCACGGCCAGCGGGAGCGATTCGAGCGCGATCACCACGACGGTCAGGGCGTCGAACGGGCGGTGCGGCAGGGCGCCGAGCTGCGTCCCGTAGTCGTTCAGCCCTGGCAGGAACGCCATGGCGCCGATCAGCAGGGCGAACGGGAGGTCCCGCACCACGACGTCGCACCGCCGCCACCGGTCACCCGCCGCGCGGACGTCGATCACCCGGCGAGCGTAGCGGGCGCGAGGTCGCGGTCCGCGCGGCGGCGGCGCGGGACGATGTGGCCGCGACGGTGGGCCAGCCACAGGAACGCGACCGTCAGCAGCGCGCCGGACGCCACGGCGTACCCGCTCGCCTCGGGGCCGAAGTCGCCGCCGGTGAGCAGGGTCGGGCCCGAGAGCGTCGAGTCCAGCAGACCCTTCGTCGTGTCGTTGCCCGAGACCTCGGCGGCGAAGATGCCCGCGAGGGCGAAGTTCCAGCCGAAGTGCAGCCCGATCGGCAGCCACAGGGTGCGGGTGGCGGCGTAGGCGGCGGCGAGCATGAAGCCCGCTTCGACGGCGATCGCGGTCGCGCCCCAGAGGGTCGCGTTCGGGTTGGGGATGTGGGCCAGGCCGAACACCACCCCGGTCAGCAGCAGCGCGATCCACGTGCCGGTGCGCTCTTCGACGATCCGGAACAGCACGCCGCGGAAGAGCAGTTCCTCGGTCACCGCGGCGGCGGCCATGAAGCCGAACAACGCGACCATGCCCGTCACCGAACCCAGGCCGTCGACCGAGTAGCCGCCGAACCACGCGATGGTGGCGATGACGGCCCCGCACATCGCGACCCCGATCAGCAGCCCTCGACCGGTCGCGCCGATCGCGCCGCTCCGGGCCAGCTCCACGGGCACGCGGCGCTCCGTGCGCCGCACCACCCAGGCGTAGACGACGACGGCGAGCACGGCGGTCGCGACGCCGATCGTCAGCATGAGCCAGGGGTTGCCCCCCGCGGCGGCAGCGGCCTGGCTGCCGACCAGGGCGACCGCGGCGACGGCCAAGAACTGCAGAAGCAAGCGCATGAAGACTCCTCCGTCCGGTCCGCGACCGCTCGGCCGAGGACCGGACGGACGCTACGGATCCGGCGTCGTCGGATCATCACCGTGCGGTGGACATCCGCGGGTAGCTCGCACGGGGGACAAGGCGCGCGCCGCTGTGAGCTGGATCATGGCGGAGGTTGACCCAGGGTCAGGGTGCAGGCTCGCCGCAGCGGCACGACGCCGACCGGGAACAGCGGGACCACAGGAGCGGACGACCATGCACATCACCCTTTCCGGCCAGGACGAGAGCACCGCCGGGCACGACCGCCCGGAACTGCGGAAGGCGCTCGAGGAGATCGTCGATTCCGGTTTCGTCGGGGTGTCGGTGCGCGTGAACGACGAGCACGGGGAGTGGGTCGGCAGTGCCGGGTCGGCCGAGCTGGGCGGCGCCGTGGCGCCGCCGACGAACGGGCACGTCCGGATCGGCAGCAACACCAAGACCTTCATCGCGACCCTGGTGCTGCGGTTGGTGGCCGAGAGCGTGGTCGGGCTGGACACCCCGGCGGCGGACTACCTGCCGGGGTTCGGGCTGGACCGGCGGATCACGGTGCGGATGTTGTTGCGGCACACCAGCGGGCTGTTCAACTTCACCGGCGAGGTCGATCCCGACGGGACGATCACGTCGGGCATCCCCATCGCGTACGGCCCCACCGGCCACGAGTGGCCGGCCAACCGGTTCAAGACCTACCGGCCGCGTGACCTGGCGGCCCTGGCGCTGGCCGAGCCCGCGCGGTTCGAACCGGGCACGGCCTGGAGCTACTCGAACACCAACTACGTGCTGGCCCGGCTGCTGGTCGAGAACGTCACCGGCCGCCCGGTCGCCGAGGAGATGCGCCGGCACGTCCTCGGCCCGCTGGGGCTGTCGGGCACCGTGGTGCCGGACGCCTCGCCGGAGATCCCCGAGCCGCACGCCCGCGCGTACTACCGGTACGAGGACGCGGGGGAGCGCAGGACGGTCGACGTCACCCGCCAGAACCCGTCCTGGATCTCCAGCGGAGGCGACATGATCTCGACGACCCGGGACCTGCACGCGTTCTTCTCCGCTCTGCTGGGCGGGCGGCTCCTGCCGGCGTCGCTGGTGGCCGAGATGTGCGCGCCGCACCCGACGGGCATCCCGGGCATGGACTACGGCCTGGGGGTGTTCGTGCTGAGCACCGGCGACGGCACCGTCATCTGCCACAACGGCGCCGCCATCGGCCACGCGGCGCTGATGTACGGCACCCCGGACGGCAGCACGACCCTGACCGCCGCGCTCAACTGCGTCGACGACGCCGACCTGTCCATCGCCACGGCGTTCCGGGACGCCCAGCGACGGCTCGTCGACGAGGTGTTCGGCGGCGTGCGGGCCGCGGCGGACCACAAGGCAGGCTGAGCGGATGCGGAACGGGGTCACGATCGGGCAGGCGGCGGCCTTCGTCGGCGTCACGGTGAAGACGGTGCGGCACTACCACAAGCTCGGCCTGGTCGAGGAGCCGGCGCGCGACGGCTCCGGCTACCGCAGGTACACCTCGGCCGAGTTGTTGCGACTGGTGCAGGCCCGGACGCTGGCCGACGCCGGTGTGCCGCTGGCCGCGGTCGGGCCCCTGCTCGACGCCGACGCCGCGAGGTTCACCGCCTCGCTCGCCGACGTGGAGCGGCAGCTCACCGAGCGGATCGAGGAGTTGACCGCGAGGCGCGACACGCTGCACCGGCTCGCCGACGGCGACCGGGCGCTGCTGCCCGACCGCGCGGTCGCGCTGCTGGGGCGGATGCGCGACCTCGGGTTCCCGGCGGCGGAGGTGGCGGCCACCAGGGAGGGCTGGGTGCTGGCCCGGGCGCTGGTCCCGGAAGGCTTCGACGACTACCTCACCCAGTTCGAGCACGCCGTCGAGGACACCCGCCTCGTCGCCCTGGCCCGGCGCGCGGCCGAGGCCGCGGCCTGGCACCCGGACGATCCCCGCCTCGACGCGCTCGCCACCGCCGCAGCCGACCACTACCTCGCCGACCCCGCGCTGCTGAAGACCGTGACCGGCCTGCAAGCCCGCACCGACGCCACGACCCGGTACGCGCTGATCGCCCACCACGGCCAGGAGCGGACGCCGGCCGCGGCACGGCTGGCCGCGCTCTTCGAGACCAAGCTCCGCGCCGCGGGCGTCCACATCCCACGGTCGGACTCCCGCTGACCGCCCGTGCCCGACCCGCGGACGCCGCCGGAGCGGCGCGACGACGGGCTCGTCCCCGCCTAGTCGGCCATGCTCGCCAGCAGCGAGATCAGCTGGTGGCGGCTGCTGATCTCGAGCTTGCGGTAGATCCGGGTCAGGTGCGTGTGGACGGTCGCGGGGGAGATCACCAGCCTGGTGGCCACCTCCGGGTTGGACAGCCCGTCGCCGACCAGCTTGGCCACGTTCCACTCGGCCGGGGTCAGGCCGCCCGGACGGCGGTCCGGCTCCGGCGTCGGCACCTCGTCGAGCACGATCGCCAGCGCCTGTTCCACCGACTCCGCCGGTCCCGCGTACGCCCGCGCGTACTCGTCCTCGCCGAGCACCGCCTTGGCCCTGGCCACGGCCTGCGCGGTGACCCACGCGAACGGCACCAGGCCGTCCACCCGGACACCGGTCACCCGGTGCAACCCGTGCGCCAGCCCCAGCATCCGGGCGGCGGCGGAGCCGTCACCGGCCCGGGAGTGCGCCCACCCCAACGCCTCGATCGACCACAGCGGACCCCACTTGTCGCGGATCTCCCGCTGCACCCGCAGGCCTTCCATCAGCACGTCCAGCGCGCCGACCGGGTCGCCCCACCGCGTCTGCACCACACCGCGGCACCAGTGCGCCCAGCTGATGCCCCACAGCGCGCCGAGCCGCTCGCACTCGGCGTAGAACTCCTCCGCCGCGGGCTCCGCCTGCTCACGGGAACCGAGCAGCACCAGCGACACGGTCAGCATGATGTGCGCCAGGTGGTGGTCCACCGCGAACGCGGGACCGAGCGCGCCGAACTCCTCGTGCGCCTGCCGCAGCAGCTCGACGCCGTCGACCGCGCCCAGCGCCAGCACGGCGTACGCGCCGCGCACGAACGTCACCGCGGGCACCGGCCCGCCCACCTCGCGGGCCATGGCGTCGGCCTCGTCCACCCGCCGCGCGACGAGTTCCCGCTCCACGCCCAGGCACAGCGCGATCCACGCGTCGAGGGCGATGGCGCTGGCCCGCAACGGGTCCGCGGTCGGCGGTGTGGCGGCGAGCGCGCGTCCCAGCCACAGCCGTTCTTCCGGTAATCGACCGGCGTAGGTGTACCAGCGGGTGCGGGCCAGGTCGACGCTCATCAGCAGGCCGGCGTGCGCGGTGTCGGGGTTGCGGATCAGGTCGTTGAGCACCACGCGGTGGTTGGCCATGTCCGCGTCGACCGCCGCGAGCAGGGCGGCCTCGTTGTGCCCGGCGAACGACGCGGCCAGCCGGGCGGCCTCGCGCCGGAAGTAGTCCTGGTGCCGCTGCCGCACGTGCTCGACCTCGCCGGCGGACCGCAGCTCGGCCGCGCCGTGCTGCCGGATCGGTTCGAGCAGGTGGTAGCGGGTGCGGTCGGCGGAGGGCAGCGCGATCGACTTGTCCAGCAGGCCGGCCAGCGCGTCGGCGACCTGGTCTGCGGCCAGCCCGTCGCCCGCGCACACGTCCTCCGCGGCGGTCAGGCTGAACCCGCCCTCGAACACCGACAACCGCGCCCACAGCAGGCGTTCGGCGGGCGTGCAGTGCGCGTGGCTCCAGTCGATGAGCGCGGCCATGGTCTGGTGGTGCTCGACCGCGGTGGTGTCGTTGGCGGTGAGCACGCGCATCACGTCGTCGAGCCGGTCGGCCAGCAACGACACCGGCATGGACCGCATCCGCACCACGGCCTGCTCGATGGCCAGCGGGATGCCCGACACGCGGCGCAGCACGCGCACCACGTGCGGCCAGTTCTCCGGGGTGACACGCCAGCCCGGCACGCTCGCCTCGGCCCGGTCCACCAGCAGCGCCACGGACTCGTAGTCGAGGTCCAGCGGGGCGTCCTCGGCGGGGACGTCCAGCGGCGGCACCATCACCAGCACCTCGCCGGGTACCCGCAGCCGGGCCCGGCTGGTGGCCAGGACCCGCACGCCGGGCGCGGCGCCGAGCACCGCGCGCACCAGCCGCGCCACCGGTTCCACGAGGTGCTCGCAGTTGTCCAGGACCAGCAGCACCTGCCGCGGCCGCAGGTAGTCGACGAGCGTCTCCAACGGCGTCGTGGTCGCCTGGTCGGGCACGCCGACGGCGCTCAACACGACCTGTGCCAACAACTCCGGGTCGCCGCCGCGCGCGGACGCCAGCTCGACCACCCGCACGCCGTCGTCGTAGGCGCGGTGCACCTGCGCGGCGAGTTCCAGCGCCAGCCGGGTCTTGCCGCCGCCGCCCACGCCGGTGAGCGTGATGAGCGGCGCGACACCCATCCGCCGGCGCAGCTCGGCCAGCAGATCCTTGCGGCCGACGAACGAACTCAGCGCCCGCGGCACCACACCGCCTCCCGCTGCCCGCTCGGTCATCCGGACACCGTACGACATCGGGCCGTGCGCGTGCGGTGAGATCGACAAAGCGACGCGTGGGCGAACCACCTTGCAAACCCTTGCAAAGATCGCTCCTCGTTCAGGCTCGTCAAGCCGTTTACACCCGTGTGAGGCCAGGTCTAGCCTGCAAACAATTGCACTAGCTTGCGCAACGAAGCGTGACGGGAGCAGTGATGCGAGCGAGATCGCGACGACTGACCGCTTTACTGGTGGCCCTCGGCCTGACCGGGGCGGCGTGGACCGCGCCGGGCAGTTCCGCCCAGACCGGGACGACGACACCGGCCGCCGCCGCGGCGGTGAACAGCACTACGGTCTTCTACCGCCTGCCTTCGGGGTGGCCGGTCGCCAACGTGCACTACCAACCGCGCAACGGCCCGTGGACCGCGGTGCCGGGCGAGCGCATGGAACCGGCGGCGTGCGCGGGCTGGGTGCGCCGGACGGTGTCGCTGGGCGAGGCCACCGGCCTGGTCGCGGTGTTCAACAACGGCTCGGGCACCTGGGACAACAACAACGGGCGGAACTACAGCCTGGGCACGGGCGACGTGACCGTGGCCGGCGGCGTGGTGGGCGTCGGGAACCCGTGCGGGACCGACCCCGGCCCGGACCCCGGTCCGACGAACCACGCGGAGGTCTACTACTCCACCAAGGCCCGGAACTGGACCGCGACCCGGATCCACTACCAGCCCACCGGCGGCACGTGGACGGCCGTGCCGGGCGTGCCGATGGAGCAGGTGTGCCCGGACTGGGCGCGCGCCTCGGTCGACCTCGGCCAGGCCACCGGCCTCAAGGCCGCGTTCAACAACGGCTCCGGCCAGTGGGACAACAACAACGGCGCCGACTACGCGCTGCGGACCGGGCGCAGCACCGTGAAGGACGGCGTGGTCACGCCGGACGCGACCGATCCCTGCGGACCCCCTGCCCCGCAGGACACCGTCGCGCCGAGCGTGCCCACCGGCCTGCGGGCCACCGCGTCCGCGCTCACCGTCTCGCTGACGTGGACGGCGTCCACCGACAACGTCGCGGTCGCGGGCTACGAGATCACCCGCACGGGCGGCGCGCTGGGCACCGTCGTGCGCAACAGCGGCGCGGTGGGCTTCGCCGACGGCCCGCTCACCGCGAACACGACCTACACCTACGCGCTCAAGGCCTACGACGCGGCGGGCAACAAGTCCGGCTCCACCGCGTCGGTCGCGGTGACCACGGGCGACGCGCCGCCCGCGCCACCGGGCGGCACACCGCTGGGCGGCGACCCGCGCGAGGACTCCATCTACTTCGTGATGACCGCCCGCTTCAACGACGGCGTCGCGGCCAACAACCGGGGCGGCAGCCAGCACGTGCGCTCCGGCAACGCGGCGAACAACGACCCGATGTTCCGCGGCGACTTCCAGGGCCTGGTCGACAAGCTCGACTACATCAAGGGCCTGGGCTTCTCCGCGGTCTGGATCACGCCGGTCGTGCTCAACCGCTCGGACTACGACTTCCACGGCTACCACGGCTGGGACTTCCACCGCGTCGACCCGCGCCTGGAGACGCCCGGCGCGACGTACCAGGATCTGATCAACTCCGCGCACGCCAAGGGCCTGAAGATCTACCAGGACGTCGTCTACAACCACAGCTCCCGCTGGGGCGCCAAGGGCCTGTTCCAGGCGAAGGTCTTCGGCGTCCGCGACAACCAGTGGTCCTGGTACTACGACCAGCCGGTGCAGGGCTTCGAGTACGACGGCCTGACCATCGACCCGAACACCGGCAAGTCGTACTACAACGGCGACCTGTGGTCGACCACCGAGCCCGCCGGCAACACGTGCGTCGACTGGGGCAAGCCGACGCAGCACTCCAGCCCCGAGGGCTACCGGATCTACAGCTGCCAGTGGCCGAGCCCCACCTCGGGCATGTTCCCCGCCCAGCTCTACCACCGGTGCTGGATCGGCAACTGGGAGGGCGAGGACTCCCGGTCGTGCTGGCTGCACGAGGACCTGGCCGACTTCAACACCGAGAACCCGATCGTGCAGAAGTACCTGATCGACGCCTACAACCGGTTCATCGACATGGGCGTGGACGGCTTCCGGGTGGACACCGCCGTGCACATCCCCCGCGTGACGTGGAACCGCCGGTTCCTGCCCGCCATCCAGCAGCACGCCACCGCGAAGTTCGGCGAGAAGGGCCGGGACTTCTTCGTCTTCGGCGAGGTCGCGGCGTTCGTCAACGACAAGTGGAACCGCGGCTCGGTCAACCACTCGGCGCAGTTCTTCACCTGGAAGGAGCGCCGCGAGTACAGCGCCGACGACGCCACCGCGTCGCTGGAGCAGTACTCCTACGAGCAGGGGATGGGCACGGGCGGGCAGCCGACGAGCCGCAACGCGTTCCTCGACGGCAACGCCTACCACGCGCCGGACCACTCGAAGTTCTCGGGCATGAACATCATCGACATGCGCATGCACATGAACTTCGGCGACGCGAACAACGCGTTCTGGAACGCGAAGGACTCCGACGACTCCACCAACGACGCCACCTACAACGTGACGTACGTGGACTCGCACGACTTCGGGCCGAACAAGTCCAGCGTGCGGTACGCGGGCGGGACGGGCGCGTGGGCGGAGAACATGAGCCTGATGTGGACGTTCCGGGGCATCCCGACGCTCTACTACGGCTCGGAGATCGAGTTCCAGGCGGGCAAGCCGATCGACTGCGGCCCCACGTGCCCGCTGGCGACGACGGGTCGGGCGTACTACGGCGACCACCTCGCGGGCCAGGTGACGGCGTCGGACTACGGCGTCGTGTCGTCCGCGTCCGGTCAGGTCGCGACCACGTTGCAGAAACCGCTGGTCAAGCACGTGCAGCGGCTCAACCAGATCCGCCGTGCGGTGCCCGCGCTGCAGAAGGGCCAGTACTCGACGGAGGGCGTGTCCGGCGGGATGGCGTTCAAGCGCCGCTACACCTCCGGCTCGGTGGACAGCTTCGCGCTGGTCGCGATCTCGGGTTCGGCGACGTTCACCGGCGTGCCCGACGGCACCTACCGCGACGCCGTCACGGGTGACACGAAGACCGTCACCGGCGGCAGCCTCACCGCGAACCCCGGCGGCCAGGGCAACGCGCGGGTCTACGTGCTGGACCTGCCGGGCAACCCGGCGCCGGGCAAGGTCGGCGCCGACGGCCCGTACCTGAAGTGACCTCCGGCGGGCGGGCGTGCCCTCTCCCACCGCCCGCCCGCCGGTCCCACCGCTGTCACGCTTTCGGGTGACCGTGTGACACGGCCTCCCCTGGTGTTGCGATGTCCAGGGCAACGGCATGAGCACTGAAGGCGGTGTCGACGCGCGGGGAAGGCCGACGATGCGGACGACGAGGGTGGAACGCCGCCAGCGGGTGCAGGCGTTCGCGACGTCGGGCGTCACGGCAGGCCTGGGCATCGTGGTCAACCTCGCCACCGACTGGAAGACCAGCCTCGTCGCGTGGTCGGCGGTCGTGGTCCTGACCGTCGCCTCCGGCGTCGTGACGCTCATCGCCACCGAGTCCGCCCGCGGCCCGGAGCCCGACGCGGTGCGGGGTTCGAGCGTGTCCGCGCACGGAACGGGCAACGTCACCGCGCACACCCTGAGGCAGGTCGTGCACCACAATCCCCCGGCGGTCGGGCTCGTCCTCGTGGTCGCCGCTGTCGTGGTGGTGGCCGCGGCCGGCGGTCTCGTCGCGCATCACCTGGTCGGCTCCATGGCGGGTGGTGCGGTGCCGGAAGGCGCCCAGGCGACCGCGCCTCCGTCCAGCCCTCTCCCCTTCACACACGCGGTGCGGAAGCTCACGCCGACCTGCGGCGGTCCCTGGATCACGCCGAAGGCGCCGGAGCAGATCAGGCTGCCGGTTCCGGACGAGGTCACGATGTCGGGCGGCTGGTCGGAGTGGGACGAGGTGACGGAGGGCGGCGCGGCGGCGAGCCCCGGCCAGGTGGTGATCACCGTCCAAGGCCGCACGGACGCCGAGGTCGTGCTGCTGGACCTGGAGGTGAGGGTGGTCGCCCGGCGGGAGCCGATCCGTGGTACCGCGCTGTCGCGGCCGTGCGGTGACCCGGGAGCCGTGCGCTGGCTCTCGGTGGACCTCGACCGCGACCCCGTCGCACCGACGGCGGACAGGTTCGACGAGATGCACCCCTTCACCCCCGACTGGGAGCGCAAGCCGATCAAGTTCCCCTACACCGTTTCGCTCGCGGACGCCGAGACGTTCGTCGTCAGGGCGAGCACCGAGGGCTGCGACTGCGACTGGGTGATCGGCTTGCACTGGGCCTCGCAGGGCCAGACCGGGGTCCTGCCCATCACCGACAACGGCCGCCCGTTCCGGACCAGCAGTGACAAGAACGCCCGCGCTTGTTCGGTGTTGGAGACCGTGTTGACCTGCTACTGACGGTGCCCACCGCCCTCAGACCCAGGCCAGCACCGACTCCACCTCGACGTCGAGCTCGGACACCGGGACGTGGCCGAACTGCTCCACCACGACCCGGCCGTCACGCCGCCGCCACGTGCCGCGCACCTGACCGTCCACGACGACGTGCGGACCCACGGTCTGCACCAAGGGTGCGTGCAGGGGATCCAGCAGCAGGGTGCGGTCGGCGTAGCCGAGCAGGAACGTGTCGAAGGGGCCGAGGAGCCGGACCGTGCCGTCGAGGTCGGCGGCGTCGGTCGTCGGCAGCTGCCAGCCGTGCTTGCCTTCCACCAGCTCGTCGAACGGGAACGCGGCGCGCACCTCGACCTCCGGCAAGCCGCTCCACGCGGTGAAGTCCTCGACCGTCGCGGGGCCGTAGGCGCGCAGGTAGCGGCGGACCAGCTCGGCGACGCCGCGCGGCTCGGCGTCGACGCGGGGGAGCAGCCGGTAGGTCGACTCGCCCGCGACGACCACGCCCTTGTTGGCGGCGTAGGCCAGCAGGTAGGCGGGCGCGGGGGTGGCCGGGTCGAGCGCCACGCCCACGTCCGCGAGCCGGGCCACGACCTGCGGCCTGGTCAGCGGTTCGGTCAGCACCTCCCGCAGGGCGTCCGACGCCCGCGCGCACACCTCGTCGGTCAGGCCGAGTTCCAGCCGCCGACGCCTCGACCGGGCCACGTTCACCGGGCCCAGCAACCCCACCAGCCAGCCGACGTCCTCCCGGCGCAGCAGGTGCACCGCGCCACGCATCGCGCACGTCCGCACCACGTCACCGGCCTCCAGCGCGGCGCGCAGGTCGGCGGGGGAGACGCCGGTGGTGCGGGCCCGCACGGCGAGACCCGCCGCCGTGGTGTCCTGCGCCTGCACCGCGAGCACGTCGTGCAGCAGCTCGGGCAGCGAACGGGCGGGGGTCGTCAGGCGTTGCGCCCGCATGCGCAGCGCCCTCGCCCGACCGGCGGTCACTTCGGCCCCGCGCCCGTCGAGCCGCGCACCACGAGTTCCGGCAGGAACACGAACTCGGCGTGCGGCGCCGGCGTGCCGCCGATCTCCTCCAGCAGCGCGTTGACCGCGGCCTGGCCCATCGCCTCGACGGGCTGGCGCAACGTGGTCAGCGGCGGGTCGGCGAACACGATCAGCGGGGAGTCGTCGAACCCCACCACGGACACGTCCTGCGGCACGCCCAGCCCGCGCTGCCGGGCGGCCCGGATCGCGCCGAACGCCATCAGGTCGCTGCCGCAGATGATCGCCGTGCACCCCTTGTCCAGCAGCGCCGTCGCTGCGGACTGGCCGCCCTCGACGGTGAACAGCGAGTGCTGCACCAGCGCCTCGGCCTGCTCGGCGGTGTAGGGGAGCGCGGTGCGCATGTGCTGCACGAATCCCTCGATCTTGCGCAGCACGGGCACGAACCGCCGCGGCCCGACGGCCAGGCCGATGCGCTCGTGCCCCAGCTCCACCAGGTGCGACACCGCCAGCCGCATGGCCGCGCGGTCGTCGGTCGACATGAACGGCGCGGAGATCTTCTCCGTGTAGCCGTTGATCATGACGAACGGGATGCCGCGGCCGGCCAGCTTGGTGTAGCGGCCCGTGTCGGCGGTGGAGTCGGCGTGCAGGCCGGAGACGAACACGATCCCGGCCACGCCCCGGTCCACCAGCATCTCGGTGAGCTGGTCCTCGGTCGACCCGCCCGGTGTCTGCGTGCACAGCAGCGGCGTGTAGCCCGCGCTGGTCAGCACCTGTTCCACGACCTGCGCGAGGGCGGGGAAGATCGGGTTGCCCAGCTCGGGCGTGATCAGCCCGATGAGCCCGGCGCTGCGCTGCCGCAACCGGGGTGGTCGTTCGTAGCCGAGCAGGTCCATCGCGGCCACCACCGCCTGGCGGGTGGCCGACGACACGCCGGACTTGCCGTTGAAGACCCGGCTGACGGTCGCCTCGCTGACCCCGGCCTGCGCGGCGATGTCGCTCAACCGGGCGGTCACGCCGTCCATGTGGGTCCTTTCCGTCGCGGCGACACGCGCACCCGAAGGAAAGTCCTTGCAAAGGCTTTCAGCAAGCCCTTGACAGTCACAGTTCGGGCGCCAACCCCGCTGAACCGAGGCAGAGGGCGGCCTGCCGGGTTCCGGCGGCCATCGCCTCGGCGACGTCGGCCCCCGCGAGGTGGGCGACCAGGAAGCCGGAGAAGAAGGCGTCACCGGCGCCGTTGGTGTCCACGATCTCCTCGACCGGCACGGCGGGCACGTGGTGGACGTCGGTGTTCGTGCTGCTGCCGATCGCGTCGCTGCAGTTCGTGGCGGGCACCCGGCTCTACGCCGAGGCCGCGCCGCTCGTGCCGCCGCTGCGCTC